>CAMZKS010000020.1 GCA_947311285.1 uncultured bacterium
CAAGAGCCACAGAGAGCCCCAGCGAAAGAGGCTTTACTAAGAGACTGTAGGCAACGGTTAAGGGGTTACGAGGGGTTCGATGATGATCAAGGTTATCGCTATGACCACTCGAAAGTGGTGTTGATTTATGATAAACGAACTAAAATACCGACAAAAGCCTTTTTAGGTGGTGTTAATTTTGGCGATGAGTGGGGAAACGCAGTTGAAGACCAAAATTTTGATGGAGTAGTGTGTATAACAGACCCTGTAATTTTGAAACAAATAGTACGCTCTCTTAAGGGAGAGCCAAGTGATTGGGAAGGCGGCGTTAAAATTTTGACCAACAGTCAGAATAACTCAGAAAGTTATTATCGTACTATTCGTGAAGAAGTTTCGGCAGTTAGTGGTTCGATTGAAGCGGCTATTGCTTACATGGGAAAAGCTGATTTAATTAAATTATTCGAAGAAAAAGAGGGTGTATCTTTAATTATGCCCTTTGAATCAAATATTAATCGTGATAGGAACTGGCATTTTGTATACGAAATGATGAGAAGAATTGAGAAAGACTTTCCAGGGGGCGTACGAGCGCGACTTTTTGATGGACGGATGCTAGATTACATGTGGGATTTTATGGATAAAACAAACCAAGCGTTGCCTGAGAAATTTAAAATCGTTCCCTTAGATAGAATGTCACACCTTAAAGCGATTGTTTGTGGTCAGGCTTTTGCCACTATTGGGTCGGCCAATATGGTAGGAGAGAATTCCTTTAATGAATCTGGTATTGCTTTTAAGGGAGGCCTATCTGATCAGGCTGACTATGGAATTCAGCAAACTCAATTTCTTTTACAGCGGGCAAAGAATCATTCGGTTGTACCTCGAATGGTATCGAGTGTGGGAATTAACTATGTTTCTTCTCAAATTGAACCAGAGCAATCAGAGGTTCGATTTTCACTCATTAAATCACAAACAGAACATGCTTCAATGGCTTTTCAGGCAATAATGGCGAGGTGGCGCCAAAGGCACATTCGAGGCGTTCAGTCACAAGAGCAAGCCTGGTTTGGCGAAATGTTCCCAGATATATAAAATAGAGCTATGATCCAAATTATTGGTATCCTTAACCTTACGCCAGACTCTTTTTCTGATGGTGGTAAGTTCACTCAAACGGAGGTAGCACTACCCCAAGCAGCAAAACTATTTATTGATGGGGCGAATTTAGTAGATGTTGGAGCAGAATCTACCCGTCCGGGAGCGGTGGCTATTAAACCTGAAGAAGAATGGGCGAGAATGGCCGAATTTTGGCAAGGGGTGTTAGATTCTGAAATTTTAGATATTAAAAAATTCACCTTAGATACCCGTAATATAGTAACGGCGGAAAGATTCTTAAAACTTGGAGGAACGATTATAAACGATGTTTCGGGGTTTCAAGACCCGGCCATGATTACCTTAGCCGCTCAATATAAAACGACCTGTATTGTGAATCATTTTCCTGGTAAAACTGTGGACGAAGTTCATGAACAAAATATTAGTTCAATGTGTCGAGTAAAAAAAGACTTGATTGATAAATCTCACCTGATGATGAAGCAGGGAATTGCACGTGATAAAATTATTTTAGACCCTGGTATTGGCTTTGGGAAAACAGAAAATCTTAATAAAGAACTGCTTGGGTTTGCAAGTATTGTTCCGGATTGGCCAGTGTTAATCGGACATTCTAAAAAAAGATTTTTAGGAAAAAATCGGTTAGAAGAATTAGTGAATGTTAATGCGGGAAAAATAGCGATGGCCTCTGGAGTTAATTATTTAAGAGTGCATGACCCAAGTTGGTATCGATAAACAGAAACACTTCCCCAAATTTAATTTGGGGTCCAGTCAATAAGGATTCTTTAATCTACTGGATCCCTGCCTATGCAGGGAAGAGTGAAGGCTCAGAGAATGTGCAATATATTACAACTTTGAGATCGGTCTTAGTGAATTTAAATAATTTAACTACTCAACCAGATCTTCCGCTTCTTTGATTTTTTCTAGCACCGAAATAATATCATTAAAGCTAAAGCCGGTTTGTTTAAACTGTAAGGCATTATTTTTATCAATAATTACGATTGAGTGTTGTGCGGTGATTTCGAATTTTTCACGAAGTTTTATTTCTGAGTCGTAATCGGTTTTGAAGATAATGGAGTCTTCTGGTAACTCGGTAATTCGTTCTTTGATTTCCGCATCCGTTCCCACACAACTAGGACACCACGCCGCATGAAAGAAAAGAATGATGTTTTTGTTTCCGAGCGCGGCTTCAAGCGCTCCCGCATTTAATTCTTCATAGCTCCCGTGTGCAACGGGGGCTCGTTCATCAAGCGCATTTAGTTTAAAGGTTGAATCAGAGATTAACCAGTATTCAACAATTTCTTCTTTTAACTTACAACCACACTGTGTTTGGTTTGTGAAATATTCATAACCTTCTCCACAGGTAAATTCAATGGTGCCACACTGTTCAATTGGATAGGTCTGCTCATAAATATAACCTCGTTCGCACGAACAATTATTAGCAGGTTTGCCAATAAACCCCGTTGGACATAATTCGCAAATCATTGGGTTTATTGGATCAGTGCTGGTAGCTGTAGGTGAATTTGATTCCGTAGTTGGATTTGTTGTAACAGAATCGGGCGGAGGTGTTGCATCACTCGCTTTATCTTTAATATTGGCTTTGATCTGGGCTTTAATTTCAGGCGTCATAGGCACTAAGCCTTCCGGAGTAAAAGCCGCGGCAGGACGATTACTTACCGCGGCGTGTAACCGGTAAATTATTTCAGCCATTTCTCCTCGCGTAATATTTTTTGCTACAGCGTTAATTGAATCCGGAATCGCACTTTGATTTGATAAATAATCAACGTAAGGTCGGTACCAGAGTTCGGTATCAGGCGTTATTTTTTGGCCAAAGCCAAGACTAATAATTTTAGCCGCTTCGACAAAGGTTACATTTTGCCCAGGCTTAAACGTGCTATCAGCGTAACCGTTAATAATATTATTCGCCTTAGCTGTACAAACAAAGGAAGCAAACCAGGCCTCGGCAGGAACGTCTGATAAATTAGTCGTGTAGACATTACAATTACTAATTATGTCGGCTTCGTATTCTGTCGCCATAATAATTTTTGTCAGTTCTGCTCGATTAATCGTAATATCAGGTTTGAATGATCCATCGCTATAACCTTCTACGATACCTTTCGCTTGAATATAGTTGATTGATTCATAGTTCAGATGACTTGAAGGTACATCGGTGAATGCCGCCTCAACCGTTGAAGTAATAAGGAATAATCCGAGTAAGCCGCAGAGAAAGCAAAAATGTTTCATAGGATTGTTTATAAGTTTTTTTATATTCTATAGAAAAGAGGTTCTAGACGCCAATAAGTGACTTTACGCAAAAGCCTGCAAAGCTTTTTCAATAGATTTAGCGCCAACGTTGGCCGTTTCATACAGTTCCATCGGTTTACCAGAAAGCTGATATTCTTTAGGCGAAATATCAATGAATTTTTCTAGAGCCATTCCGTTTTCGGCCGCAAACATCGCTACTTGTGAGGCAAAGCCAGATAGGCCGTTGTGGTCTTCAACCACTATCACTTTTTTAGTTTTCGTTAAAGAGTTTTTAAGGGTGTCATCAAATTTCTTCGGTGAACTTGGAATAATAATTTCTGCATCTACACCAGTATTAGTGACTGCTTGCATTGCAAGTTCTACCATCGGGCCAGAAGCCACAATGGTAACCGCACTTCCAGATTGTAGTAAGTCTGTTCGTCCGTAGTAGTATTGGTAATCAGCACCGAACAGCGGCTCGTTAGTGCCTGGTTTGGTCAGTACTGGTAAAGCGTGGCGCCCCATCCGAACGTAAAAATTACCGTAATGGCTGGCGGTGTATCTAATAAGTCGGTCACAGTGATTGGCATCAGCCGGTTCTAATACGTGTGTATTAAACATACCCATAAAACTTCCCATGTCATCAATTACCTGATGCGTTGGGCCGTCTTCACCCACACTTAAACCACAGTGGGTAGAAACCATTTTAACATTAGCGGCATTAATATCGTTTAGTCGCGCTTGGTCTTTGGCACGAGAACTCATAAAGGCTCCAAAAGTAGAAACAAACGGTACAAAGCCTTGCACTGATAATCCACCGGCGACACTCACCATGTTTTGTTCACAGATTCCAAACTCAATGTGTTGGTTTGGTAACTCAGCTTCTACGTACTTAGTCATTACACTGCCGCCGACATCAGCGGTTCCGGCAATAATATTTTTATTGTTATGTGCTAAATCAAGCAGCGCTCGGCCATAAGCTTCACGACAAGCGGCGTTCTCTCCAACCGAATACATAATAGGTGTTCCCGTATTTAAATTTTTATCTTTAGCTAAGTTGTCACTAAACGGGTTAGAAGCTGGTTTGAAATTCACTTTGTTTCTAAAAGCTTCTAAAGCCTCAATTTCGTCACTACTTAAAACGAGTTCAGGTAATTCTAATTG
>CAMZKS010000021.1 GCA_947311285.1 uncultured bacterium
AGGGCGTTATTTCCCACAATAACATTCTTACCAATATAAGCGGGGCCGCTAATAACGGCGTTCTCAAATACTTTAGCACCCGCCTCTATTACGACGTTATCGCCTTTAATGGTCGCGTTACTAGCAATGTCCGCTTCAGGACTAATGAGACTATTAGTGTTGGTTAAGATTAAATCCATCATCTCTAGCACGTGCCATGGGTATTTAACAGCCTGCCAAACACCATCGTATTCAACCGCCTTAAAGTTTTGGGTTTTAAAGAGGGTATCAAGTGCGACTTCGTATACGTCATCGGCTACAGATGCCGCCTGGGTTAACGCGTCTTTAAGTATTTTGGCTTTGGAGAAACTATGAACAACTATGTTTACTAAATTTGAAGGTTCATTACCCTCTCCTGGTTTTTCTATAATAGAGAGAATTTTTTTATCTTTATTAACTTCCAAATATCCCCCTGGGAAATAGCTATCTCGATGTTGTCCGAGTAGAGCTCCGTCATAATTATCAATCGCTTTAATAACGTCTTTAATAGCTTGAAATTCAATAAAATCATTCCCATTATGAATAAGGATGGATTCATCATCAGCGCAAAAACTTAAAGCCTGAGTAATGCCACCAGCCATTCCTTCTGTTAAATTAGGCTGAATGGTTACTTGAGCCCTTTTTAAAAACTTATTATCCGCGCATATCTGCTTAAGCAGTGTTTGATTTTCTGGGTTTCCAACAATGATAAAATCATTGCAGCCAGCTTTGTGGGCATTTTTAAGTAAGTGTAAAATTAAAGGTGTTCCACAAAATTCTAAAAAATTTTTATCCCTAATGGGTTCCATACGACTAGAGCTACCCGCGGCCAAAAAAATTGTTTTCATGTTCAAAAACATCCTATAAGGCTTACTGATTACGATCAAGCCGAGGTTTTTTAAGCCTTCTCAAACTTAAAACCTTCTTCTTCGCCTAGAATTTGGTAATCTACCACTTTATTTTGCAACCACTTATAACTACTGGCATCACAAAAAATTTGTACCCCGTTACTTTCAACTATCTTATCGCCTCGATCGGGTCGTTCTTGAAAATCTAAAAAATAACTGGGGTCACCACGCTCTTGAATCACTTCAATTTTAAAACCAAACCCAAGTTTATCACTTTCACGTTGAAATACTTCTATTTTGGCTTTAGCGGCATCGGTAATAATAGGATCTTTTTTTTCTTCTTTACCGTCGCGCCCAATCTCATCCACCGCCTCATTTAAATCACGCATAACAACGACAAACATTTCATCACCATAATGCGCCACAACACCTTCGCGCAACGTTTCGTATTGGTTAATATGACAGCCGGCACAGGCAATACCGTGAGCGGCCAAAATTTCGTGAGCGCTGGGGAAATCCATTAACACATCAGCAATGATTTCTTCGCCAGTAAAGTGTTGGGCAGTTTTTGTCATAGTTCAGTTTATGTTTAGCTCTTTTTGCAAAAAGAGCGAGAAATACTTAAGCTTAACTTACTTATGAAACCAGATACGTTAAATGCTTTCGATGTTCAATACGCCACCATGCTTAAAGAAATACTGGAGCACGGTATAGAAGAAACGAATGCCCGAACTGGACACGTTTGTAAAAGCTTGCCAGGCATGACGATGAAGTTTGATTTAAGCCAGGGGTTCCCGCTACTAACATTAAGAAAAATACCGTTAAAAGTATTTATTGCTGAACAAGTTTGGTTTTTAATGGGCGGTAAAAATTTAGAATGGTTACAGCAGTTCACTAAAATTTGGGACGATTTCGCCGAAGAAAATAACTGCGTAGAATCAGCTTATGGGTTTAGGTGGCGAGCGCATTTTGGGCGCGATCAAATTGATGGTTTGGTTAAATTATTACAAGATGATCCAACGTCTCGACACGGCGTAGTGTTAATGTGGGATCCAGCTGATGATGGTCTATCCTCTGGCACAAAAAAGAAGAACGTGCCGTGCCCTTACACGTTCACCGTACAAATTATTGGCGGAAAACTGTGCCTCCATTTAGTGATTCGAAGTAACGATATGATGCTGGGTAATCCGCATGATACGGCTGGATTTGCCTTACTGGCGGAATTATTGGCCGAGAAGTTAGGCGCGGAGAAAGGGTTTTTAACCGTTAGTATTTCAAACGCTCATATTTATGACATTCATTTTGATAAAGCGCGTGAGATTGTAGAACGAGCAGTAACGCACCCATCAATTAAATTTGAGTGCCCAAGAGGCGCTTTTGATAGAGCGGAAAAAGGCGACAGGGAATTAGTAACTGAAATTTTTGAACAGTTTAAAGCCAACTACAATTCACAAGAAAGTTTGGGGAAGATGAATATTGTGTTGTAGTTCAAATCTCTTAAATTTGACTAGCCAAGACTCATTCAGTCTTTATAGTTTTTGCGATGTTGAATATGACTTCTCGCATCCAGAACTCTAGTCGCCCAAGTGGCAAAGGACGGAAAGAAGTGTAGGCCGAAAAAGTTACGAAAATTCTAGAGGAGCCTTTTTCGAGGTTCTAATTTTTTTATTTTTAACGGTTAATGCCCACAATATTTTTTGATTTCGATTCAACGGTTTGCACTAAAGAATCACTCGATGAAGTGATTGCTTTGGCGCTCAAAGAGTATCCCGAGCAAACTGGTTTAGTAGAAAGGGTAGAACAAATTACCAATCAGGGCATGAACGGTGAGCTAGATTTTATAGAATCAGTTAAAGCACGTTTCGTGATATGCCCCTTAAATCAATCGCATTTCACGCTGACGGGGGAGCATCTTAAACACAATTTAACGCCAGGATTCACTGAGGTGTTTGCATGGTTAAAAAGTAACGACTGGGACATTTACATTGTTAGTGGTGGGTTTTTGTCTTCCATTTTACCCAGCATTAAGTGGCTGGGCTTAAACCCAGATCGCTTGTTTGCTAACAGGGTTCGGTGTGCGGATAATGGCGAGGTTTTAGGCGTTGATGAAAGCAGCTTGTTGTGGACAAATAATGGTAAAACAAAAGTAATAAACTACTTAAAAGATTTACGTAAAATTAAAGGACCAACCATTTTGGTGGGTGATGGCAGTAACGATTTAGCGGCTTTTGCTGCCGGTGCGGTCGATCATTTTATTGGCTTCGGGGGAAACGTCGTAAGAGAAAAAGTTAAAGCGGGTGCGCCACATTTTGTTAAAACTTCCGAAGAGATTATTTCAATTTTAGAAAAAATATAATTTAAATTAAAAAATCATGAATCCTTCACTTCCAAAACAGAACATTAAAATTTTACTCCTTGAGGGGGTACACCAAAACGCCGTGGATTATTTTATAAATCAAGGCTACACCAATATTGAATACATAAAAACCGCGCTCAATGAAGATGAGCTGATAGCTAAAATTAAAGACGTTCATTTTTTGGGGATTCGCTCTCGTACGCAGTTAAACGAAAAAGTTTTAAACGCCGCTCAAAAATTAGTGGCGGCGGGTTGTTTTTGTATTGGTACGAATCAGGTTGATTTAGAGGCCGCACGTGAGCGAGCGATTCCCATTTTTAACGCGCCATTTGCGAATACTCGAAGTGTGGCGGAACTCACTATCGCTTCGTCGATTCATTTAATGCGAGGTATATTTGCTAAAAGTGCCGCTGCCCATCGAGGAGAATGGCTAAAAACAGCTGAAAATTCGTATGAAGTACGCGGTAAAAAATTGGGAATTGTGGGATATGGGAATATTGGTTCACAGCTATCGGTTCTGGCTTCAGGACTTGGTATGCACGTTTATTACTACGATGTTGAGAATAAATTAAGTCACGGTAACGCGCAGTCAGTTGATACCTTAAAAGAGCTTTTAGAAATTTCTGATGTAGTGACGCTACATGTGCCAGAAACTCCAGCCACCAAAAATATGATTAACGCTCAAACACTTAGTTATATGAAACCGGGCAGCCATATTATAAATTACGCCCGTGGCACGGTAATAGACATTGAGGCTTTAGCTGAAGCGTTAAAATCAGGACACCTGCATGGGGCCGCCTTGGACGTGTTCCCTTCGGAGCCAAAAGGTAAAGAAGACATTTTTATTTCCCCGATTAGAGGTTTAGATAATGTAATCATTACCCCTCACGTTGGTGGAAGTACGCAAGAGGCGCAGGCCAACATTGGTGTAGAGGTAGCAGAAAAACTGGTTAAATATTCGGATAACGGCTCAACGGCTTCAGCGGTAAACTTCCCTGAAGTAGCGTTACCAAATTACCAGCAAGCTCATCGAATTATGAATATTCACCATAATAAGCCGGGCATGATAGCCCAGATTAACGAAATTTTTTCAGTCAGTGGAGCCAATGTCTTAGCTCAGTTTTTGCAGACTAGTGGCGATATCGGTTATGTGGTAATTGATATTGATTCTGAGTGTGATCCGACTCCGTTTAAAGTGAAATTAAAAATGTTAGAAGGTTCTATTAGAACTCGAATTTTACATTAAAAATATGAATAAGTTTACCACTACTTTTAATCCTGGGCCATCGCAATTATCACAGGAGACTAAAGACGATATCGCCAAGGCTGTGGAAAACCGCGTTTTAGAAATTTCACATCGAAGTGCTGATTTTTCGGTTATTTCCTCTCAGTGTATTACAGAGCTTAGGAAGCTTTTAGGTATCCCGGGCGACTACCGTGTGTTTTATCTAGATTCAGCTAGTCAGGCTTGGCATTCAATTATTTGCAATATTGTAGTAGAAAATAGCTTTCACTTTATTAATGGGGCGTTTTCTGGGAAATTTTCGTCATCGTCGCAACTACTCGGCAAAAATGTGGAAAACATGTTCGTAGATTGGGGAAAACAACAAAATTTCAACGAAGTTAAGGGATTAAACGACTATGAATTAGTAACGGTTTGCGCGAACGAAACAAGTACCGGCGTAAAACTTTTACCACAAGAGTTGCAACAACTTAGAGAAAAAACCACGGAGACCTTTCTGGCAGTAGATATAACTTCGTGTGCAGGTGTTGTAGGCCTCCCTATTAAATCAGCCGATTTGTGGTATTTTTCTGTGCAAAAATGTTTTGGGTTACCAGCGGGATTGGGGGTTTTAATAGTATCTCCTAACGCTTATGAAAGGTCATTGCAGTTATCTGATTGCCAGAAAAACAAAGCCGGAATATGGCAATGGGAAAAATTAGAGAAACCGATGGTTGAAAAAAATCATCAAACCCCACAAACCCCAAATGTGCTTAATATTTATTTACTGGCGGCTCAGTGTGCTCGTTGGAATAAGGCTGGGGGTTTGAAAAAATTAGTCTCCAAGACAGAAACGAAGATGAAACTTTTATCTACGTGGGTGACGTCGCACCCTGATTTAGATTTTTTTGTAGAGGATCCGAATCACCGTTCCAGTACGGTATTAACGGTTAAAGCTAGGCCTGAAGTGATATCGCAGATGAAAAAGAAATCCCTAGCGGCGGGCTTGGTACTAGGTTCGGGTTATGGTAAAACTAAAGAGGAGGTGTTCCGAGTAGCCAATTTTCCGGCTATTAGCACCACTGAAATTGAAACTTTGATCAATACTCTTTCATGAAAGTAACGTTACTGATGGCTATAACTTTAGGCGGAAAGATCGCTCAATCGAGTGATCATTTCCCAGATTGGACGGGGAAAACCGATAAAAAATTCTTTATGCAACAAACCAAAGTCGCGGGTTGCTTAATTATGGGTTCAACGACGTATGACACTATTGGACGTCCCCTACCAGGTAGAAAAAATGTGATTATGACTCGTTCGCCCGAAAGCCGAGCTAATACTTATAAACCATCAGAGCTAGAGTTTACGAAAGCCACCCCGGCAGAGATTGTAGCGCAGTTATCAAGTGAAGGTTTTGAGCAGGCCATTCTTGGTGGAGGAGCAAAAATTAATACGCTGTGGGCTGAGGCTCATTTAATTGATGAGATAGTGTTAACGATATCACCTTTAGTTTTTGGCGAAGGGATAAGCTTATTTAACAAAGCGTTAGAACTGAAATTAGAACTTAAGGAAGTAACGACTTTAGATGACAATTTGGTGTGTGTGCGCTATAAAGTGTTAAAGTAAAACGTTCACATGATTTTGACTCGTCACGAAATTCGTTCTCACATTGAAGCCGGTTCTCTTAGTTTTGAACCAGAATTAGATGCGTTTCAAAACCAACCGCACGCGGTGGATCTTCGTTTAGGAACGGTATTTTATCTGCCAAAAATTTGGAAAACGACCGCTGCTGGACGAGAGATCGTAGCCGTTGATGTGACTGAAACAGCAGGAGATAACTATGAAAAAATTGAGCTTAAGCCTGGCCAGTATTTTGATTTGGCACCGGGAGAATCTATCATTGCTTCTACCTTAGAAAAAATTTGCTTAGAAGCCCCTGATTTAATGGGAATTTTGTACCCGCGAAGCTCTATTAATCGGCGCGGTCTATCGGTTGATTTAACGGGCATTATCGACACTTTTTATTGTGGGAATTTAATGATCCCCATCTTAAATAAAACCTCTTCGCAAGTGATTCGAATTTATCCTGGAGAAAGAATCTGCCAGGTGGTGTTTCATAAGCTAACACAGCCTTTAACTCGTGAAGAAGCACTGGTACATGGGAAAATTGCGGCAAAATATAACGACAGTGATGGACACAATTTAGTGTCGAAGAAAGACGATCAGGAAGAAATTGATTTCATTAAATCGGGTGATTTCGGGGGATTAAAAAAACATCAGTATTAAGTACTACGACAACTTAGAAGATTCAGGGCAAGCTAGAAATTTGGCTCAATGGCTATATTTAAGGATACTTAAGCTATGTTTTTAGAAGTTTTTACACACGAATATTTTTGGCTGAGTTTTTTGCCAATTTCTTTTTTAGGTGCTGGGTTTTGGTTACTTTTCTTTGAACGTGTAAGAGAACAAAAAGATCCAATGGGACACTTGTTTTTGGCGATGGGAGCCGGATTTTTAGCAACGGTCGCTTATTCTGTTTTTGGGAGCATTTTTATTTTAGAACATTGGTTCGTTCAAGTTTTGTGGGAAGAGTGGTTTAAAGTTATGGCGGCAGTTGTGGCTATGGAAATGTTTGATAAACGTTTTAAATCGGTGGCAGGGGGTGTGGTG
>CAMZKS010000022.1 GCA_947311285.1 uncultured bacterium
GATAATGTTTGTCCAGTAATAACATCACCGGTTAAAACAGGTGGTGTTGTATTTTCAATAGCATAAGCGATATTTACAATATTTAATAGAGTAAACATTAGGATTAGTATTTTTTTCATGATTAAATTAATAATTCTCACTGAGAGTATATAAAGGACAATAAAAAAAGCACATATTTTCTCTGCAAATCTCGGTAAAATTCGAATCACATTAACAAGGTGAAGATTCCTAAGGCACAAGAATTGTAATTTTTACATTTTTCGTGGCACCTGTTTTATTGGTTACCTGCGTCTCGGTTGTACTGTATTCATGAATATCATAGTTTTGAGTATTAATTTTCCAATAATTCGGAGTTGTAAAGGTTATGTCTAATTGATCTACGGATGGAGTAACGGCGCTGTCATTTGTATCCAAATCAAAAGCAATATCGAGTGTTTCTGCTGCATCACTATTAATGCCCCCAGCCGCCATCCACTGCGCACTTGTAATAGCCTCAATACTCGCCTCAGTCATCCCATCTGTTTGTAAATTGGCGAGACTTGATGCGGTCCATGCTGTCCCGTTCCAATATTTCCAAGTCGTTTTGCCATCAAATGATACCAAGTATCGAATGGAGGTTAATGCGGGTGTTGTCTGTGTAAAATCAAAATTAGTTACCCCCGTCCAAGAGGATGTCGTAATAGTGTTTGCGTCTGTTGTAACGTAATAAGGTGTTAAAGGATATGAGGCCAATGCCTCAAATAATCTAAATTCTCGTACCACATAGTAGTTAGTATTAGTAGCAGTCGTACAAACAAACCGCCAATAACGATAAGTATTAGGGGCAAAATTATAGGTCGCTTCTTGTGGATCAGCACTTGTGTTTCCGGTGTAAACCGATACATACCCCGAACCATCGGTATTACTGCCTTCTATATTAAAAGTACTACAACGATAAGATGAAGTTGTTGTGTACCAACGAACAGTCGCTCGACGAACTGCCGGTGCTCCTCCCCCTAAATCCACCTGCCACCAACCACCATTAGAGCCGCCTGATGTCGTGTACCAAAAAGTATTATTATTGGTATCATTCCCATTTATTGCCGGCTGAGAAGATGTACTGGCACTAACTGTTTTTCCAGACGTTAAATTCGTTCCACCAACGGCGCCACTAAAAACCCCTTCGAGCTTCGCCACGCCACCAACAAACTGAGTATTTGCCGCATTTTCTTGTATATAAGTGGCTTCATCTACAGCATCAAAATCCAACGAACTATCAGTCGCTCCGGTGGCTGTCACTTCCTCTTTTACCTGAACAATCCGTTTATTGTCCACATCACTTGCATGGGAAAATGTAGCCGTCCCATTATTGACCAGTGTTTGATTAAAAACAAGCATGGTTCCTCCGGCAGCGATCCCAACAAAAGACGCTCCATCATTACTAATTTCCCAGCGATTATTTGCGGCACTATAGCGAATAGTCCCAGCATTATCAGCTCCTTGGTTTGCGACAATATCAACATCCGCTCCAGCCCCTGAATTATCGGCATCTAAAGTTAAAACATTTCCGTCTTGTTCTAAATTACCAGCAGCACGCAAGGTGTCACTTAATTTGAAGCGCCCATTCGCAGCGTCCCAAGTTAAAAATTTCCCTAAAGTTTTTCCAAACTGCAATTTAATATCGCCCCCCGTATTATCCGCGTCTAAAATAAATGTGTCAGCACTTACTTCTAAATCATTCTCTCCCTCTGGCACAAAATCATCCGCGAAAACCAGTGGTATAATTCCGCCTAAAAATAGAATAAAAACAAAGGATAAAAATCTCACCTAACAACCTTATCAAAAATAAGTTTAAATTCAAAAATTAATAATTCTAATTGTGTCTATTTTTGTAATACAGAATTACGGCCCAATCATCCATCGTTCCAGCCGTACAATTATTATCAAGCCCCCATAAAATATACTGATCGCCTGTCAGATCTAAATTTAAATTATTCGCATTATGAGCTTCGCCTGTAAGTCCTGTCGCTACTTCCGTTTGGAGAGTGTAATTATTGTCGTCCACATTAGAACCAGTCCCCCACACTTCTACATCAAAAGACCCAGCAGTACAGCCGTCATTATCCGAACTAAAACCATATCCTGTAATAGTAATATCTCGTGGAATATAAAGTCCTAGTGAGGTATTTGTATCCGGCCCAAGCCCATTCCCCCAATCCACATTACAATTTCCGCCAATATCAGGATTATTCCCTTGGGCACAAGTAGAAGTTTCATCCCCCCACAATACCGATTCCATCGTTGATAACCATTTATTTCTCCCATTGCTCGTATCACAAATATAGAGCAAACCTGTATCGGTATCCATCCATTGCATACCCGCGACAGTCACTGAGCAAGCCACTGGAGGGTTTACTCCTTGCCTGGTTCGGAAGGCTAATTCATTATTAAAGGTTGAAAAAGATGTTTCCGAATCATCCCAACCAAATTCTCGATCTATTCCATCATCAAAATTTAATTTTATATCACTCGCTGTCGTATCCCCTAACTCAAAGACTTGTCCACTGGACTCAATATCTAGCTTATTTTGTGGGTTATTATTATTAATCCCTACGTTTCCACCATTATTAGATAAAATCACATCATCAGTTCCCACATCTCCAATGTAAAGGTCTCCCGTGTTATTATTAATATAAGAATTAACCCCATCATGATATATTTCCAAATCTTGCCCTTCACCTAAAACTAAGTCTCCACCGGACCCAACGCCTCCCGAAACGCCATCGCCATCAGCATCTAAAACCCAGTCACCATCTAGACCATATATCCCGTAATTATTCCCCGACGCATTTTTAGCGTTAATCTGTATTCCGTAGTTAGTGGTAGCACGAATATCATCTGCTACAGCTTGTAAGGCGTATCCAGTTACTCCATCATTCGCCTCAGCATAAACTCCCTTAGAAATAGTCATTAAGGGGGCGGTATTCTTTCCGTAAGAGTGAAAATGTCCTGCGGTACCATTTACAATCTGCCCTGCATCTGAGTCTGAATTCACATATCCTCTTACTCCATAAGCATTCGTAATAACCCCATCATAACCATCATTTGTACGAGCCATCGCATAAACTCCGTCGGCCACCGTCAGATCTGTCGCATAGGCATAACTTAAGGCATTCAAACCTTTGGCATTGGTAATAGTTGTTGTACCTCCCTCCGTGCCACTTCGCCCTAAAGCCTGAGCGTCCACCCCGTAAACACGATCTATATTTGAGTCACCAGTTGCATCATATTGCCGCCCAATCGCAGATACACCTCGAACCTGAGCTGCTCCAGCAGTAGACTCACTTCGACCTTCAAACGCCCCACCGGTATTACTATACGCATAATTCCCCGCTGTATTTCTGACTAAACTATGCATCCCTGATGCATACGATCGCTCACCTGTAACCGCTGTCCCCCCTTTATTATTATTCATCAACACGTAATGACCATAACTAGTTCTGTTTGCGGTTAACGTTGTTGTTGGTAGGGTTTGTGCCAAATAACTAGTATAGACATTTCTATCAAGATTCCCTGCAAAAGAATTATCACCAAATCGCAATACCACATTAGAGGTCGGTGTTCCGGCATTTGGTCCAATGGCCATATGATTTAAAACATCTAAATCACCATCTTCATCAAGCTTCATTAGCTCTGTGTCACCTGTCGTTGATTCTGAATCTTTATTCCACTGAAAATAGCCTGACGTGGTATTATTGTTTCCGTCAATATTAAAATAAAGGTTTGAATCTGCCGAAATTAATCCCGAACTACTAAACCAAATATCTGCTCCTGTAGCCACAGAACCTCCGCCTTTGTTCATTTTTATTTCCCCTGATCCAAAAGTTAGAACCCCAGTATTATCAATATTCATTCGTTCTACTCCCAGAGTATCAAACCGAATTACATCTTCATCCACGCCTGCTTCTACTCGTATTTTAGTATCTCCGTCGGCATCTTCTATAGAAATAGTTGAGCCGTCTATTTGTTCCCAGAGCGTCCCACCACAAACATAAGAATTATTAGAAACCGTATTGTGATATATTTTCCCTACCACGGTGGCATCACACGTTGGTGATACCGCTAAATTTTCTATTCGAGCGCCTTCTAACTCATTCCCCCCTAAATCTAAATCATCACTTAAACTGAATCGAGCATTCCCACTGTCCCACTGCAAGCTTTCACTCAGCGTTGCTCCAAACTGCAATTCGATATTTCCCCCTGCATCATCTCCGTCTAGCGTTAAATTATTCGCACTAAAGGTTACATCATCTTCTCCTTCTGGCACAAAATCATCTGCATAACTACTTCCTAGTAGTAACAATAATACAAAAGAAAATGTTATAAATTTTTTCATTATTCAAGACGTTTTCCGGTATAAGC
>CAMZKS010000023.1 GCA_947311285.1 uncultured bacterium
AAACGCTGTTAAAATAATTAGCTAATTTCGCAAAGTAGTTCGCCTCCAACCCCAAGCGCTCTCGCCTCGTATCCGGTGATAACACCCTTCGAAGTTGAAACGATGGCAATCCCCAAACCATTAAGTACTCGACGAACCTCTTGACTACCAACGTAGATACGTTGACCAGGCTTCGAAACTCGTTTAAGTGTTAATGTTTGCTCAGGAAGGCCTAACACTAAGTTTTTGAATACCTTTCCCTCTATGGCTTCAACATCAATTGAAGCAAGGAATTTGTTTTTAAGCATTACACGGGCCATTCGCTCTTTTAGTTTAGAGTAAGGCACCTGTACCTGAGATTGTCCCGCCATTTGAGCGTTACGAATACGTGTTAGAAAGTCTGCGATTGGATCTACCATAGTTTAAATTTAAAGTTTTAATTTGTTTACCAAGACGATTTACGAACGCCTGGAATCTCACCTCTCTCTGCTAACTCGCGAAACAAACAACGCGAGATCCCAAAGTCGCTCATGTAACCATGCGCTCGGCCCGTTATCTTGCATCGATTATAAGCACGAGTTTTGTATTTATCTTTACCTTTCGTGGCGTGCTTTACTTGGTTATAAGTACCATCAGCTTTTTTGGCAATGGCGCGATCTAACATGCGCTTCTGCTTGACAACCAGTGCTTTTCTTACCATTCAAAATTAATTAGTTTCTTTTTTATCTTCGTGCTTTTTAATAAATGGGAAACCCATCGCTTCTAGCATTTTGACTGTATGTTCTGGCTCCTTTGTACTAGTAACAATTGTCACCTGAACACCATGAACCTTGCGTGGATCCTCCACATTAACTTCAGGGAAAACCGTGTGTTCAGTAAACCCGAAAGAACAGTTTCCGTCTTTATCAAACTTATTTCGTTTCACTCCGCGAAAACCTTGAACCCGAGGGAAGACAACGTTAATCACCTTATCCAAGAAATCATAAGCACTTTCACCTCTAAGAGTTACACACATTCCTACCGGCATCCCTTCTCGCAATTTAAAATTAGAAACAGACAGACGAGACCTTCTAAGTACTGGCTTTTGACCCGTAATCTTATTTAAAGTCTCTTCAACTGTTCCGTAATCCTTAGTTCCAAGACGATGCATATAAGAACCCATTCCTACATTCACTACAATCTTCAAAATTCTTGGTGCCTGCATAACATTCTTCATACCCAAGTCCTTAATAAGTTTAGGTTGGATGTCTTTCTGGTAACGTTGTTGTAATTCAGATGCCATGGTTAAGCTTTAATCTTTTTAACTGCTTTCTTCTTTGCCTCTTTTTTAGGGGCTTCTTTTTTCGCTACGGCCTTTGTAATAGCTTGTCCAGATTTTTTTGCAATACGAGTTTTAACTCCATTGCTATCAACCAAGTAACCAACTCGCGTTGGACCACCCGTTTTTGGGTCCACCACCGACACATTAGAAACGTGAATTGGAACGAAGATCTCAGTTCGATCCCCAGGAACACCATCACGCCCCTTAACATGCTTGGTTTTAGAATTAATACCCTCTACCAATACTTTTTGTTGTGCCAGATATATCTTGGAAATAATCCCAGATTTACCGCGGTCTTTACCCGTTTGCACCACCACGTTATCGCCTACTCTAATTTTCATGTTTATAGTACTTCAGGAGCTAGAGATATAATTTTTTGGAAACCCTTCTGCCGAAGCTCGCGAGCCACTGGGCCAAATACCCGTGTTCCTTTCGGCCGCCCTTTCTCATTTATAATTACAACCGCGTTTTCATCAAAGCGAATATAACTTCCGTCTCGACGCCGAATGGGCGACACTTGACGAACCACCACCGCTCTCTCAACTTTCTTTCTTTTTACTACCCCTTTAGGGGCTGCCGTTTTAACAGAGACAACAATTACGTCCCCCACTGAGGCATATCGACGCTTAGATCCCCCTAAAACCTTAATACACATAACGGTTTTTGCACCAGTATTGTCGGCCACCCGAAGACGAGTCATATCTTGGATCATGCTGTTTTTTCGATATTAGTTAGAACCCATGTTTTTCTTTTAGAAACAGGTCGACATTGAGCAAAAGAGACTTCATCCCCCACCTTAGCCTCTGTTTTTTCGTCGTGTATCAAGAAATTTTTAGTTCTTAGATACTGCTTTTTATACTTTGGATGAGTCTGATAAGAGCGCACTTGCACCTTAATCGTCTTCTCCCCAGAGAGTTTTACAACAACGCCTTGTTTAGTAATCATTATGAAGGTTGGTTATTTAAGAGAGTCTTAATTCGAGCCACTAGACGCCTTTTTTTTGAAATTTGAGACGTATCAGCGCTTTGCTGCGTTTTAACATGGAAACGAACAACCGCCATTTCACGCTGAGTCTTACGAAGCTGTTCGTACAACTTTTTCACTGTCATTTGTCGTAGTTCTTGGATTTTCATGGCTTACAACTGATTATCAATAACTTTGCACTTAACCGACAGCTTGTAGGTAGCCAACTTAAGCGCTTCCCGCATTAGCTCTTTATCCGTCCCTGCCATCTCAAAAAGAACTTTCCCCGGAAGCACTTGTGCTACCCAGTGATCCGGAGCCCCTTTCCCAGACCCCATCGGAACTTCCCCCGATTTGGCAGTAAGAATTTTATCAGGAAAGACCCGAATCCACACCTTACCTCCTCGTTTCACCGCTCGCGCAATAGCTCGACGAGCTGCTTCAATTTCACGAGCATTCAACTCTCCAGCACTCATAGCCTTGATGCCAATTTCGCCAAAAGAAATTTTATTTCCTCGAGTTGCTACCCCGCGTCCTTGAGATCGCAGGCGATGCTGTCTACGGTATTTAGTTTTTTTAGGCTGTAACATGGGATTTAATAAACTAGTTAAACTAGATTTAATGAACGGAAAAACAGAAGTTCCTCCGAGCCCGCTAGAGGGGCTTATAATATATTAAGACTGTAGTTTGTCGCTTCTTTTAAGCTTTGACACACACACCCTTAAAGCCGGCCGATAGTACCAAGAAGCCATGGCCTGTCAAGAGAAGTTTAGCCCTTTTATTAATACCTTTTGCAAACCCCCTATTTAACGTCTTTGATGCGTTGTATAGCCACGCGTCGGCTGGGCATAACGACGTAAGGTGGTGCGACGCTTGGAAGACCTGCGCGTTATTATTAATTTTACAAATCAAAAATGAGCGTACTTTCTGCACCATTAACGGCTGAACTCAAAAAAGCGATTTAGAACCTAATAGATTTGGGTGAGGCAAAGTTATTTCTGGTGACATTGAAGATTTTTTAGATCTTTAAATTATAGAAATTAGATTTACTCAAAGTTTTCTTCGGCAAATCAAAAAACTACCGAAAGCCTTACAACAAGAATCTGCGGAAAAAATAAGCTTATTCAAACAGGACGAAAAACCCCCAATGCTAAAAACGCACAAACTTAAGGGGCGATTAAAAAATCGTTACAGTTTTTCGGTTAATTATCAGACGCGGATTGTGTTTAAGTACTTAGATACCAATGCGGTCGTTTTATTGGCGGTAGGTGATCATGATGTGTATAAGAAGTAGGTGGAAAAGAAATCAACCAGGATAGATTTTATAAAACAAATCTGTCCCCTTTTGTTTTAATCTGTCTCCTTTTATTCTTTTATTTGAACTAAATTTGGCAACTCTTGTCTTCTAAGTTTGAACTCTAATTTAAAGTGCACTCGTAGAGTTCGAACTTGAAAATCATGAAGATCACCAAGACCGTCCTCGAAAAATCAGGCACGACAAAAAAACCACTAGTGAGATTTAATAAATTAATGATTGAGTAAAATACCCCCCCCCAAATAACACCATAAACATTGAAACAGGCCTGTATTTGGATTCTTCCTACGGAGAATGACGGTAAGTTGTGTTTGTTGTGTAGTTCTTAATTTTCAGAGTCTTTGTTGCTTTGATTTTGAAGCTTCTCTAAAAGCCCTACCAACGTTTTTTCTTTTTGAATTTTTTCATTATCAGTCATTATCGCTCTATTTATCGAATCCAGTGTTCCAGTACCAAATATTTCATCCACAATTTGCAGATAACCTCTATCGCGAGCAAAGTAAGCAATTTTCCATTCGCGCCATACGTCATCTCGACTCTTTTTGGTACTCCCTGATAAATGCTAAGCGGTTTATATAAGTATCTTTTTTACCACGACCTTTAGGCAAAAATTGCGAATCACTTTTAGCTTCTGCTAATTGCTCTGGCATTCTTTTTTGAAAAATACTCATTACCTCAAAGATCCTTCTTTCTGATCCAAACAACACTTTTGTTTGATCTCTTAAGTCTTGATCATCACATAGTTCTAGTGCAATTAAATCTGTTGTCCCTTCATTGATAGCCGTGTTTTGTTCTCCTAACTCAAACCCTCCAGCCACAACATAATTTTCAGACGCATCTGATAAATCTGCATCCCCCCATTCAGAGAAAGCCCTATGCAGAAATTCATGAATATTGGTTTGTACCTTTGCCTCTAAGTACTCTGGTATTTCAAAATGATCCGTCCCTAAAACATACATAGCGTCTTCTATACATACAGGAAAATAAACTTGATTCTCCTTTAATGGGCGAGACTGCCTTATCCCTAAAATCCTCTATCTCCTGCTGAACCTTCCGCAAGCAAACATTTACCATCTCTGTTTGCTCTGGCGTTTTATCAGTAACAGAAATTTCTAATTTAAAGTGCACTCGTAGAGTTCGAACTTGAAGACTGAAACAAGAAATATTCAGGCACGACAAAAAAACCGCAGATTCGGTTAATAGTTAATTAAATGATTAAGAAAAATTCTCTTTCATTTCGGACGCAATGCCTCGCTGATCTTCTCACCCGTTAGTTTAGTGACTCAGAGAGTATAAACAGGTTAGTGAGAAAAGCAGCGAGGCCGACCGCAGCATAATTAGGTTGAATGAAGAAATTACGTAAAACTTATTCAACTTCTTAGAGCATTCTTACAAATGTAAGATTAATACTCAGTAGCTACTATCCTCTGGATGAGGAGGGATTCCATCCGCACATTCCCGTACGGATACCTTGTTACGACTTAAGCCCAGTCATTGGTTTCACCTTAGGCCACAATTAATTTGCAGACTTCGAGCGCCCCCAACTCCCGTGCCTTGACGGGCGGTGAGTACAAGACCCAGGAACATATTCAACGTGCCATGACTGATACACGTTTACTAGCGATTCCAACTTCATGAAGTCGAGTTGCAGACTTCAATCCGAACTGAG
>CAMZKS010000024.1 GCA_947311285.1 uncultured bacterium
ACAAAAAAAACTTCCATAAAACATACAAATGTAATACAATTATAATACATAAGTTATTAAAAAATGATTACTAAACTAAAAAAAACCGGTAATTCTCGAGCGATAATAATTCCACCAGCCGTCCTCGATTTATTAAAAATAAGTGATGATTCTAGCCTTGAAGTCACTACTAATGGAGTTAGTATTACTATTTCTCCCGTTGATGAAAATCAAGTCCTTTTTGAGGCTTCTAACAACAAAGTTATTAAAAAACACTTAAAAACATTTAAAGCTTTAGCTGACCGATGATTTTTATTACTTTAGCTCAATCCATTTTTATTAATCAACAGCAAATAGAGTTATTTGGTGGTAGCTTGGGTCTGCGCGACAGAAGCCTACTTGAGTCGGCTATTGAGATGCCAAAACAAGGCCTTGGAGATGAGTATCTACATGAATTCCCTTTTGAAATGGCGGCCGCCTATTTATTCTACATTAGCAAAAATCACCCATTTTTAGATGGCAACAAAAGGACGGCCTTAAATGTGTGTCTTACTTTTTTAGATATGAACGGATACGAGTGTGGACTTTCAAGTCCAGAACTAGAGGATTTCACCGTTGAAGTAGCCATAGGCAAACAATCAAAAGCTGATATCACACAAAAACTAGAGAAACACTGTACTAAGATCTAGAATCAAGGTCGACCTTGAATTTTTAACTGCACAAAAAATTTGCTCAAGCCTTAAAACACTACTAAAATACAAAGTGATTTAAATTAAATTTCATGAGACGCACTAAAATTGTCGCTACACTCGGGCCGGCCTCTAACAGCTACGAAATGATTGACGCACTTTCTCAGGCCGGTGTGGATGTGTTTCGACTTAATTTTTCACACGGAACGCATGAAAGCCAAGGAGAGTTAATTAAAAAAATTAAACGTCTGAATCAAAAATCACCTAAAAGCCATGCTATTTTACTAGATACGAAAGGGCCTGAAATTAGAAGTGGTGATTTAAAAACGCCTATTAATGTTAAAGCGGGTGATCGTTTGATCTTTTCTCCCAACCCTGGAGATTATGAAGTAACGGGAAAGATTGGTGTTAATTATGATGAGTTCATAAACGATGTAGAAATTGGAGAGAAAGTTTTACTTGATAGTGGTGTAATTGGCTTAACGGTTTTAGAAAAAACTGATACAGATGTGATCTGTGAAGTGTTAGACGAAGGTATTATCACTTCTAGACGGCATATTAATATTCCGGGGAAAGACGTTTCACTTGAGTCTATAACTAACAAAGACTGGGCTGATATAAAGTTTGGCATGGAAATGGGCGTTGATATTATCGCCCTTTCCTTTGTACGAAAATCCAACGAAATCATCGAGCTTAAAGCCTTTCTAAAAGAACAAAATGCTAAAATTGAGGTAATGGCGAAGATCGAGAGTTTTGAAGCGACTAAGCACTTGGGTTCTATTTGTGAAGCCGCTGATGGAATCATGGTCGCTCGAGGCGATTTAGGCGCTGAAGTCCCCTTTGAGCAAGTTCCAAAATTACAACGAGAAATTGTTCAAACCGCGTCAAAGTATGGTAAACCCGTCATTGTGGCCACGCATATGCTAGAATCAATGATTGAAAATCCGGTACCAACTCGGGCCGAAGTATCCGATGTTTCAACGGCGGTTTGGCAAAGAGCTGACGCCACTATGTTGTCGGGTGAAACTGCCAATGGTGAATACCCCATCAAATCAGTAGAAGCCATGAGCCAAGTAGCCCTAACCACTGAATCAGAATTTTTAGAAACGCGCCCTTTAAAAGATTTAGAAGCCTTAACCGACCGTGGCGTATTTGCTAAAACAGGCTGTCAAATGGCGCAAAGCCAAAAAGAGCTTGCCGCTATTGTGGTTATTACTCGTAGTGGGGAAACCGCTCGTCGAGTGGCTAGATTTAGACCTAGAGTTCCTATCTTTGCTTTTACAAACGAACCAGCTACACGACGAAGAACAGGTTTAAACTGGGGAACTGAAGCCTTTCGAATTGAGTTTTCCTCTACTCCGCAAACCACCATTATGCGGGCCCGGGAAGCTTTTGTTAAAAAATACCCAGAATGGAAAGGTAAAAAATACGTACTTATTTCTGATTTTTTAGTAAAAGAAGAATTCGTACCAACCCTTCAAATTAGAACCTTTTAACGGACCTACTCCTCACCTATTTGACTTTTCAAGTATTTGAGTAAAATAAAATAGATAACTCACACTCCCCTTCTATGCGAAATCTTCTTTTTCTGGCTTTATTCTTAGTGCTTATTGGCGGTCTTATTTTTTGGCTTTGGTCTGATAACGGAGACGAACAAACATTAGAACAAGCCTTAGCGGGCAAACAAATAGCCGTTGAAGAACAAGGCGTACCACGGATTGATTTAGACGAAGTTGAAATCGCTTATGATGAAAACGGTTTAATTTTAAAAACACTTTTTGATCGAGAAGTTAATTTAGTGTTAAGTAAAAAACCCGTTCGTAACGTTGAAGTCTACGACGGTATTATGACGTACGAAGAACAAGCCAACGGTCAGTGGAATTTCAGGTCTTATAATCTGGGTCAATACATTGAACAAAATTTTGCAGACGAAGCGTAGATTATAGCGGTTTCAAAAAAAACTAGATTGCCACGTGAGGTACAACCAGATAAGCAAACCTCGCAATGACACAACCTTTGTGCTATAATAAAGTAATGCATAAGACGGCTACTAATATTGTCGGCAAGTTACAAGATCACGGCTATACCAGCTATTTAGTTGGTGGCTGTGTTCGTGATTTACTCCTTGAATCTGAGCCAATAGACTACGACATTGCCACAGAAGCTACGCCGGAACAGATTGAAAAAATATTTAAAAAAACTTGGCCAATTGGAAAATCGTTTGGGGTTATTTTAATTGAAGAAGACGGACACAAATTTGAAGTCGCTACTTTTCGAGAAGAAAGTAATTACCAAGACGGGCGTCGTCCAGAAAACGTTTCGTTTAGCACACCTGAGCAAGACGCTTTACGTAGAGATTTTACCATTAATGGCCTATTCTACGATCCTCTACTAGACAAATATCATGACTTTGTCGGAGGGCGAAAAGATATTAAAGATAGATTGCTTCGCTTTATTGGAAACCCTGACACCAGAGTTAAAGAAGATTTTTTACGACTCTTACGCGCGGTTCGTTTTCGGCATCGTTTCAACCTAAAGTATGATTTTGACACCGCGATAGCGTTAAAAACACACGCTAGTTTAGTTAGTCACATCGCTCCAGAAAGAATTAGCGAAGAGCTGAACAAAATAATTGCACACAAATCGAGGGCCGCTGCTTTTAAAGATTTGTATGAACTCGGGTCACTCGTTTATTTGTTTCCTGAGGTTGAGGCCCTAGCCCAAACCGATCAACCAAAAGATCATCACCAAGAAGGAAACGTATTAACACACACTTTTTTAGTCCTTGAAAATATGCCCGATAAGCAAGATTTAGCGCTTTACTGGGCCGCTTTCTTTCATGATTACGCCAAAGCTACCTGTAAACACTGGGACGGCGAACGCTGGACGTATCCAGGGCATGATCAAATGGCCGAAAGCTTAGTAGCGCCGGTCATAGAAAGATTGAAATTCCCAAAAATACTGCAAAAAGAAATTTTATGGCTCCTGCATTTCAAACCAATCTTTGAAAGTTTTTACGATATGAAGCTCTCTAAGCGGTTGCATTACTATGATCAGCCGCAGTTTGAAAACTTACTCAAGCTTGAACAAGCCGATCTAATGGGCTGTGTGCCAGAAGATAAAGCCGAACACACCGCCGCCGTAACCGAGTTAAAACATATTCAAGAAAACTGGGAGTACGCAACCAACGCCGGCATACTACCTTCTAATAAACCAGATCTTCTCACTGGCGAAGAAATAATGGAGATTACAAGCATTCCGGCGTCCGCTAAAATTGGAGCGCTTAAAACAGCCCTTAGAGAGAAACAAATGGACGATGAAATTACAACGAGAAAAGAGGCGAAGGTGTGGCTTAAAAATCAACAATCATCGCCGAACACAACTATTTTGCCTCAATCTTCTTAAATCCGGTAAAAGGCCATAGCACTTCTGGAATATCAATAGATCCATCGGCGTTTTGCCCGTTTTCTAGAATCGCAATTAAAGGACGAGAGCTTACCGCCGTACCATTTAGCGCGTGAGCGTATTGAAGTTTCCCATCTTCATCCTTATAACGAATGTTTAACCGACGCGTTTGAAAATCATCACAAATAGAGGTTGAAGTCATTTCTCGGTATTGCTTTTGACCTGGTAGCCACGCTTCGAGGTCGTATTTTTTAGAAGCCGATACCCCTAAATCACCACAACCAATATTTACCACTTGGTAATGAATGTCTAACGCTTTTAAGATTTCTTCCTCTAGTGCTCTTAAATTTTCATGCACCGTTGTAGAATCTTCAGGCTTACAAAAAACCACCATCTCAATTTTTTCAAACTGATGTACTCGTAAAATACCTTTAGTATCTTTTCCGTAACTCCCTGCTTCACGCCGAAAACACGGGCTGTAAGCGGCGTACTTAATAGGTCCTTTTGAAAAATCAAGCACTTGATCCGCATGAATACTAACCATTGGGACTTCAGAAGTTCCAATTAAGTATAAATCGTCCGCCCCTGGGTTCACACAATAATTTTCATCTCGGTCAAAAAAACCAGTACCTACAATCGCTTCTTTACGCGTCATAAACGGTGGAATGGTTGGCGTATAACCTTTGTCTGAAACGGTACGAAAAGCCCACATCATTAGGGCTTGTTGCAACATGGCCAATTCGGCTTTCAGATAATAAAAACGAGACCCAGACACTTTTGCGGCTTGCTCCATATCTAAAAGATCTAAGGCTTCTGCTAGTTCCCAGTGCTCTTTCGGTTCAAAATCGAAACTTTGTTTTTCACCTTCAAAACGAAGCACTGTATTCCCCTCTTCCCCCTCCCCCTCCGGTACTTCTTCTCGTGGCGGATTTGGCAAGCTCATCAATAACTCGTTGGCTAGGGTGGCCGCTTTTTCTAACTCAGCTTCTAAGCCTTTTCGTTTATCCGCAATTATTTTCATATCCGCTAACGCTTGTACTTTCTCTTCACCACTAAGTTGAGGAATGCTTTTAGAAGCCTGATTCTGTTCGGCTTTTAAATTATCGGTTTGCGACTGCAAAGCGCGTTTCGCTTCATCCGCGACCAGTAAATTATCAATCACGTTTGAGGATATACCTTTACGTGCCAGACGGACTTTAAATTCTTCAGGCTGTTGTCGGATAAGTTTTAAATCAAGCATAATTATTTTTTAACAGAAAAATTGTAGATAAAACGAATCGATCTGGCTATAGTTAAGTCTTGCAAAATATTTGACCTTTTGCCTTAATTATTTTATAATACACCTCAAGCGCAATTAAAAGTTAAGACTAAATATGAGCATTACTCCTAAAGACCAAGCCATTGCCCTTATCAGGCGCGCTGACAAAATTCTTTGTCTCAGCCAGGCGGAAGCCGGCTCTGATGGTATTGCGGCCGTGCTGGCTTTTCAGGCGCTCGGACAAAAATTAGGAAAAGAGATTGTAGCGGTACTGCCTCACGGAGTCAGCCACAATTTGCGATTTCTGCCCGGACACGAAAATATTGAAAAAGATTTAGGCGAACCGGGTGATTTTGTCATCTCTTTATCCACCATAAAATCGCACGTAGAAAGAGTTAAATATACGATTGAAGAAAATTCTGTTGATATTTTAATTACGCCCAAAGACGGAAGCTTCCGCCCAGAAGACGTAACTTTTCGGCATAATGCCGCCCACTTCGATTTAATTGTTATTTTTGATTGTCCAACTTTAGAGGCCCTAGGCCCAGTCTTCAATGATCATACAGAGCTTTTTTCGAACGCTCCGACACTTAGTATTTCAGCCAATCCCGCTACGACAGATTACGCAAAAATCAACTTGGTCGATGCGACCAAGTCTTCTAGTTGCGAAATACTATTTGACTGTATTCAAAACGATAAAGAGTATTTGGCTAAAATGGATACTGATTTAGCGACCAGTCTTTTAACGGGTATGATTGCTAGTACCGGCAGTTTTTTACGCCCTAATACCACCGCCTCAAG
>CAMZKS010000025.1 GCA_947311285.1 uncultured bacterium
CTGAGCCAACTTATCATCTAGTACCACTCGAGTTCGCTCAACTTGCCCTAAAATAGATTGTAACTCTTTCTCGTAAGCGGTAATCGCAATTCGCTCAGCTTCACTCCAATCTTCCGGATTCATGTTAATTTGACAACCTTCAATTTCTTCACAATGAGCGTGAATTAAAATCGGGGCAAGCAGTGATGCGACGGCCCGCGGATCGCCTTGTTTCTGTTCATTTAAAGGGATTTGTGGATTGTAACGCGGATAGCTTAAAACTAATGGATCAACGAAAAGCATTTTAAGCGTATTATTTGTTGCCAAAGGGGTTAACTCATCATCAATATAATTTTTATGGACTAGAATTTTACCTCGACGTGCGGGCAAAACCGATCGTTTCTCGTGTTGCGATTTCGCCTCTTGAGCGTATCTTTCATAATTAACTACTTGCAAGGTAAATAGGCGTCCCGTAAAAACGATCGCCACTAAAACTAAAGCAATTTTCACGATTTTAAGACGGGCACTAAAATTGGTTTTCATTCCGATACTAATTCTAAGTTTGTGCCTAAAAAACGCCAAGAAAAATGGACAAAACAAAGGCGATCGAGCATATTTAGTTTTAGCTATGATAAACAATCTTACTCCTGCTAAATATCAATCTCAATATGAACAAGATTTAATCGATATCTTGTACCTAGTTGAACACTACTACCCTAATTTAGATGATGCTAAAAAAGGCAAAATAACCCGTGCTTTTTGGTATTCAGAAAAAGCTCACCACCAGCAAAAACGTTTTTCGGGTGAACCCTATTTCATACACTTAGTATCGGCTACAAAAATATTACTGCAAATCCAGCCTGATTTAGAAACTATTTGTGCGTGCTTACTGCACGATGTTATTGAAGACACTCCCATAACTGCAGATGAGATTGAAAGACGTTTTGGTGCACGAATCCGATTTTTGTGTGAAGGGGTAGAAAAAATAACAAAAGTAAGGCTTCAAGGTAAAGACCGTGAATTAGAAAGTTTAAGAAAGCTTTTTGTGGCCATGGCAAAAGATGTGCGAGTTATTTTCATTAAACTGGCCGATCGAATTCATAACCTTTCAACCCTCGAACACGTACCAGAAGAAAAACGAACACGAATTGCCCGTGAATCCTTACAAATTTATGTACCCGTGGCAGATCGATTAGGAATTCATGAGTTTAAAACTCAGATGGAAGATTTATGTTTCAAAAATTTAAACCCAAAAGAATACGATCTATTACAGACCCAAATAAAACAATCTAAAAAGGAGCGTCAAAAATTTATTAATGCCGCTGAAAAAGAAATCCGAAAACTACTGACCAAAGCCGAAGTAAGGTTTGTAACTATTGCAGGTCGAGATAAAAATTTATACTCCGTAAGTGAAAAACTGAAGAAGAAGAACTGTAATCATGTGTCGGATATTCACGACTTACTCGGGATCCGAGTCATTGTCAACGAACACGCTGATTGTTATAGAGTACTGGGTCTTATCCATTCACACTGGAAACCAATGCCTAGTCGCTTTAAAGATTACATCGCCGTGCCAAAAGCGAATGGTTACCAAAGCCTGCACACAACTGTATTAGGTATGGCACAAAGTAAAATCCCCACTGAGATTCAAATTCGTACTAAAGCAATGCACTTAGATGCAGAATATGGGCCTGCTGCTCATTGGGCTTACAAACAATCATCTAACATAAAGTTTGATGAAGATTATTTAAAAAAAACAAACTGGATTCCTGAAGATTTAGCTCAGATAACACAGTTAAAATCATCTGAACATTTCTTTCGATCTATCACGGACTCACTTTCTGAAAAGAGAATTCATGTACTAACCCCTAAAGGGGATATAAAAAATTTACCAGCCCATGCCTCACCTGTCGATTTTGCTTACGCTATTCATACCGACATAGGCAATCATTGTTTTGGTGCGAAGGTTAATGGCATTATAAAGCCACTTAATCACGAGCTAAGTGCCGGTGACGTCGTTGATATTATGACCAAGGCTGATAGATCCCCAAATCCTGAGTGGCTTAAGTTTGTCAAGTCAAGCAGTGCTCGTCAAAAAATTCAACAAACTATCAACTTGAACACTCCGAAAGAGGGCGAGAAGCATGAAAATACGGAGATCACAACAAAACTACGACCACAAATCAGAAGCAAACCCCTTGGAGGCGCCCCACAGAAAACAGACTTCACGCATAATCATACTATTATTATCGGAAATGAAAGCGGGCTTGGATATCATTTTCCTCAATGCTGCACCCCAACCCCTTCGGATGAAATCACCGCCTACAACACTCGCGGTCGAGACTTCGTAATTCATAAAAAAAATTGTAAGGTCTTGACCAAACTCCAAGATGAAAGAAAATTAGAAGCCCAAACGGTTATGCAAAAAAAATTCACTATTACCGCCAAAGATCGCTCCGGTTTAATGCGCGATTATTCTACCGTACTGAGTGATAACGATATTTTCATTTGGGATGTTAAGTTTAAAAAACCAAAATCAAATATTTTAACAGGAACTTTCACCGTACACATACCGGATAATAAAATTTTCTGTGATGCTATCCAATCTTTGCGAGCCATTGATAACGTGAGTGATGTAAGCGTTGCTTAATTTTTTCTTCAAAAAACCCCGCGAAGGCGGGTTTTGTTTTTTTTGAAAAGAGGCACTTGTCACGAAATGAGTGGTATTTTTGTATTTCAAAAATTAAACTCATGAAGTTACAAGTAACGATTTGGTGGAGGTGGCGGGTATCGATCCCGCGTCCGCAATGGAAACATGGCACGTTCTACGTTTATAGTCTGTTTGTTTACGACTCAAGCTTTAAAGCAGACAAAAGACCTAAGAAGTTGATCTTTAGTTTCAAATTAAAGGCAGATCAAGTCTCTAATTCTACACCACTAAGTTTGATCAAGTATCGCGTGGTGAAATACTTAAGCACCTAGGAGCCGAAGCTCAACTAGGGTTTATCCTATATAACAATGCTTAGGCAAACGCGTAACCAGCTTGAGGAGCAAAAGCGCCTGTAAGTTTAGCAACGGCAGTTTGTCGAAGGTTGTTAAGTTTAGTTAAGTTTGCACTTAAAATGTGCACATCGTGGATAACCGGTACGCTGTGCCAACCGAAAACGCCCGTACAATGCTCCGAATCATCACGTCGAAGCCAGTGCACCCCCATCAAGTAAAAGATCTCCACACTAATTGTGGATTGTTACTATACTTTTAAACGAATAAATGTGCAATCTGTTACAATAAAGTCATGTCCTTTTACTTTTATCTCGCTCGTTGCCGCGACAACACGCTTTACGCGGGGTACTGCAAAGATTTAATCGAACGAGAAGCTATGCACAATTCGGGTAAAGGGGCTAAGTACACTCGAGCCAGATGCCCTATAAAAATAGTTTATTTTGAAAATTTTGAAACAAAATCAGAAGCAATGAAACGCGAGTACGCGGTTAAAAAACTTACAAAATCACAAAAAGAGACTTTGATTAAAACTAAGCCCGCTTAGCTTTTCTAACTAAACTTCTTCGCAGTTTAAATACAAATCATCTTCTCCTTGTGTCACCGTGGCCATTCCGCCCTTAACCCAAAGACCTAAACCATTTTTGGCTTTATACTTTTCTCCTGCTGCTGCCACGGTTCGATTCATCGTCGTCGCTGTTTTAGTTTGTGAGTCAGAAAACATAATTTGATTCGCTTGCAGTTTCATAATTGCATCCCCTGATACATATTCCCCCGATGTTACGATAAAGGCTTTGTCCTCGTCACATTGGTAAGTAACTCGCTTACCACGATTTGGGGCTGTTGTCTCATCTGCATTAGTAACTCGTTCATCCAAGCACTCTGGTTTTTGATACTTCACACAAGCCATGCGTGTACAAGCCGGAATTTCAAAACCGTCCATTCGATTACAGTTATTACAGCCATCAAAAAATGACTTACAAGAATCCGGAATTATTGTTTCCCAGCTATTTTGGTCATAAGTAACTACCATCGCTTCAACATGAGGCTCTTTTAAAACGTCCTGCAGCTCTATTTGTCCATCACTTCTAGTACTTGATTTATCACTATTGTTGTTACAAGCCGCTAAAGTAATCACCGTCAATAATAAAGTCGTAATTCTCAGAGTAGATTTCATAATAGTAATAGGCGTTTAAAAAATAAATTTAAGTCTGTACCCAATAAGTTCAAGACGTACTTACTTATAACCGAATGAAACCGTAAATTGTGACTATTTTTAACTATTTTGTAATACTCAATTTTCTAGTTCGCGGGACTGACGAGACTCTTCGCGTCTAAGTAAAAAATGATTTCAACCCTGAAGAGCTAAAATCATTTTTTGAATGGCGGGACTGACGAGACTCGAACTCGCAACCTCCGCCGTGACAGGGCGGCGCTCTAACCAATTGAGCTACAATCCCTTAAAGGGAAGCCAGACGATATTAAGGTAAATAATAGAGACGTCAATTTTTTTTTATCCTACAAGTTTTTAGCACTTTCAAGCACCTTGGCTTCCATGGTTTTTTTATAATCCTCTAAAGTTTTGGCGACAGATTTATCACTCGTACCAATAATCTGGGCCGCTAATAAACCAGCATTTTTAGCACCGTTTATAGCCACCGTTGCCACGGGCACACCGCCAGGCATTTGCACGATAGAAAGTAGTGAATCAATCCCCTCAATTGAGTTATGTGATTTAACGGGCACCCCAATAACCGGTAAGGTTGTGAACGCGGCCGTCATGCCCGGTAAATGAGCCGCACCACCAGCACCCGCAACAATAACCTTAAGGCCACGAGCACGCGCTGTTTTGCCGTATTCAGCCATTCTCTCTGGTGTACGGTGCGCTGAAACAATTTCTATTTCGAACTCAACGCCAATTTCCGTTAGAGCGTCTGCGGCGGCTTGCATAACCGGCAAATCAGACTGGCTTCCCATGATGATTCCAACTTCTGCCATGTTTAAGGTTTGTTTAAGTGTTCTTTTTATAGCTTAATCACTGATTACCTGCAACTTTTCTAGCACTTCATCTGCCACTTGTTTGGCTTCTTCTATTGTACTTCGTACCACCGTTACATGGGCCATTTTACGGCCTGGACGCGTTTGGGTTTTTCCGTACCAATGCAGAAATATTCCAGGCTCAGCTAACACTTCGTCTATATTTGTTAACTGTGCTATCCCTGTGTGCTTAGGCTCTCCCACTAAGTTAACCATCACGCTTGGATCCAACAAATGTACTTCTGGTAAAGGTAAACCAAGTACGGCACGTATATGCATTTCAAATTGTGATATTGAAGTCCCTTCAATGGTTAAATGTCCCGAATTATGCACTCGAGGTGCACATTCATTCACTAATACTTCTCCTTTTTTTGTAATAAATAACTCGACGGCCATAATGCCTACCAGTTCAAATTTTTCGGCCACTGATTGTGCCAATTGAATACATTTATTGCTCAACTCTTCTGCGATTGCGGCAGGACTAACCACATATTTAACCAAATTTAATTCTGGATCAAAATCCATACTAACGGGTGGAAAAACTTGTACGTCCCCTTTTGCATTTCGGGCCACCATAATGCCAATCTCCATTTCCAAATCAACCAAGGCTTCTAGCACCGACGGCACATCAAACGCTTTATTAAGATCACTCTCCGACCGTAAAATTTGCACCCCTTGCCCATCGTAACCACCCGTCCGCATTTTCTGTACGATCGGGAACTCCGTAATTTCTTTCACACTTTCAATTAATTTAAAGGCCGGACTTACAATGCCTGCGTCCACATAAAACTGTTTCTGCAAGCCTTTGTCCTGAATAATTCTTAATAGCTTACTAGAAGGGTTCACCTCTTTTCCTTCTTTCTCAAGTTGCTCTAAGGCTTCAACATTGACGTGCTCTATTTCAACCGTAATAACGTCCACTGTACGACCAAAGGCCAGCACTGTTTCGTAATCATTAAAATCCCCCACCGTCAATTTACTCGTGAAAGGCTGTACGCTGCATTCTGGGTTCGGATCTAAAAAATAAACCTCAACTCCTAAATCAATACAAGGCGAAATCATCATCAGCCCTAACTGTCCACCACCAAGAACGCCAAGTTTTTTATGCATCTAAATTTTTTATTTTTTCAAAAATCATCACAGGCAGATTAGTTTAGAAAGTATAACAAAGCAATGTTTTCAAATTTTGTATTGACAAAAAAAAAAAAGGTTTTTAATCCTGAGTGAAATTTAACTTTATTAAAAATGGGAAACTCTGAAAAACCTTGTAAATTCTTTGAACAAGATTGCCGTCCAGTCGAATGCCTCGCTGCTACACTAGCGAGCATGGATTTTCTAGACAATCCAGATTCACCTAATGGTCTTAATGTTGCTTGTGCTATGGGTTACTGTGCAAAAAGTATTCTGAATGCTATAGAATTAGATGAGAAGAATAATTAGAAAAAACAGTTTCAAACATCACACTAAGACCGGTCTTAATATTTCAGAACTTATCCCGAATTAAATCACTACTCGTTTCTTTGATTTTTGTAATATCTAAATCTTTTACTAAAGCGTTAATCCCCTCTTCTAATTCAATGGTTGGATTAAACCCTAACTCTTTTTGAATTAAATCAATATCCGCATACTGCCCACGAACATACCCCTCTTTTACGGGATTTGGAATATAAATAGGCGTGACATTTTTATTGAGTGCCTTATTAATCGTATCAAAAATTTCGTTAAACGAAGTTCCATCACCGCGGCCAATGTTATAAACCTTATTACCAAAACCCTCGGGGGTGTTAATAGCTAAGTTCATCGCTTGGACGATATCGGCTACGTTCGTAAAATCCCTGAATTGCTCGCCATCACCATAAATTACTGGTGGCAAATCACGCGAAATATCCCATAAAAACTGAGAAATCATATTGGCAAATTGCCCTTTCGCTTCCTCGTTTGGCCCATAAACCGACATAAACCGAAACCCGAAAATATCCATCTCTGGATACACTTGATTAAAGCAAGCGGCACAGTGTTCATAACAAAACTTAGTGGCTGCGTAGTGATTGAGTGGTGTCACGGCTTGTGTCTCTACTAATGGCAAAGGATTGTTGCCATAAAGAGATGACGTTGAAGCGTAGATAAACTTTTTCACGCCCGTTTTGCGCGCAAACTCAATCGTTCGCACAAAGCTCCCTACCGAATTAATATATCCATCTGCCATACCCTCCCCCATAAACATAGGGGCCGAACTAGTTCCAGCCAGATGAATAACTACATCAAATTGATTTCCGCATTTTTCTAAGTCTGCTGTTTCACAGGCATCCCCCTCAATAAAAGTCGTGCCGTTATTCAAATTTTCTGGTATCCCTAAGAATAAATTATCTAAAGCGACAATTTCATATTGATCGTTATTGAGGTTGCAAAAATTAGACCCAATAAAACCTGCTCCGCCGGTAACTAATACTCGTTTTTTCATGCACCATGTATTGTAAATAAAAAAAAACGACTGTCACTAAGACAGTCGTTTAACTTATTGTGTTTGAAGTTCTATTAGCTCTTCGTAATTTTTTTAACCGTTTTGCTGGCAGTTTTACGAGCGCTGTTCGCTTTTTTTGTCACCGTCTTTTTAGCCGCCTTTACTTTTTTTGTAGCGTCTTTTTTAACGGATTTCACTTTTTTAGTCGCATTTTTTTTAAGATCATTTGCCGCCTTGCTCGCATTGGCAGCCACTTCTTCTAATTTTTTTTGTGCTTCTTTACGTGTTTCTTCCGTCATTTCTTTACCGGCTTCGACCACAGCGTTGAATTGATCTTTCCCCGACTCCATTACCTTTTGTAGTTCTTCAGAGTTTTTAGCCCACTCAACCAACGTGTCACGAGCCTCTAAATCAACTTTAAGACCTTCATTAAAAAGGGCTTTCATTGGATTATCTGATTTAGCCAGTTCCGCCCGTAACTTTTTACCCGGTTTTTGTGCAAACAACATGCCATAAAGTCCACCCAATATAATCCCGAAAACCAACTTAAAAATACCTTTCATTTAAATACATAATTAATACATTCTTTTTTTAACCTTTAAACCGCGTGCGCGCAAGTATTTTAACTTGCTATTTAGGGTAAAAAACACTACATATAATGATACATGTGTTCGACCAGACCACCTATTAAAAATCTGGGCGATCGGATTTATGTGTTAACGACAAATTAATTTCAATATGGCTAAATATTTCAAGGCTCCCACTGGCACAGTAGATTTCCTTCCTGATTACCATGATTATTTCACTTTTGTTAAAAAGGTGATCCGTCATCGTTTTAGACAATCGGGGTTTCGTCGTATTTCGCCACCGATGTTTGAGGAAACCGAACTCTTTAAGCGCGCATTAGGTGAAACCAATGATATTATTGCTCGTGAGCTTTACAGTTTTAAAGATCGTCAAGGTCGTGAATACACGCTACGCCCAGAAATTACTTCGGGAATCGTACGTTCATTTATTGAAAATGAGATGCACTTAGAGGCGCTTCCTAAAGAACTTTATTATATTGAACCTTGTTTTCGGTTTGAACGTCCAAATTCTCGAACTAAACGACAATTTTGGCAATTTGGAGCCGAAGTCCTTGGTGAATCTGACCCATCAATTGACGCCCAAATGATGTACCTAGGGCACCGGATCTTAAAAGACTTAGGTTTAGGTGATGTGTGTGAACTAAAGATTAATACGATTGGAAGTCTGGCTGATCGAAAAGATTTTTTTGAAGCCTTAGCTAATTTTTACAGTGGGAAAGAACGAACCTTAACCCCTGAGTCTCAAGAAAAACTAGCTCAAAAAAAATA
>CAMZKS010000026.1 GCA_947311285.1 uncultured bacterium
GTAACACAACAACCGTAACCTTTACTACGGTGCACCTTCCATGAGATTTCTTTGAGCCTCAACGATCAATTTAAATGCCTCCGCTTTAGTTAAATTTTGAAAAGGCCGGAACGTTTGATCTTCATATCCACTAACCAAACCACGCAAATAAGCTTCGTATCCCCAAGGTTGAGTCCAACCTATTAAGTCAGAAAAAGGCATTTTTACATCAAAATTACCTAATACATCGCGAGTGTCTAAGCCATAACTTTGCATCAGCAACTTTAAGCCTTCAATTCTTTTCAAAGGGTCTTGCAGTCTCGCCGTGCCATCACCGTACCCTTTAAACAGATTTTTTTCATTAAACCATAAGGCTTGAGCCGCACCTAGTTCCTCCAGTGTTAAATCGGAAAACAAATTACTTGATACTAGTGGCAACTCGGCTGACGGATCTAAGTAACGTTGCAACCAAACTAAAAATTGCCCACGACTAACGGATTGTGACCAATCATTAATATCATATGAGTCTTGAGACAAAACACCTTTCCACACTAAATCTTCCCAATAGTCTTTCGCCCAATGCGAACCCGGTTGGTGAGACCAAAGCAACACATCGGTGCTTTCAATTTCAGTTCGTCCTTCATCGGTAATTGAGGCACAGCGAGTACCTCCACAAAAGGCAACTTGAGAACCAAGGCTCATTGGTTTCGCCAATAACTCAGACAAACTCACAAATAAATTTTTATGTGCCGCAGACCAACGTTCTAATACCGGTCGATCTGAACGCGCATGATAAGTTTCCCAATCATAAGTTCTCCAAACGTTTTCCTTTAAATAAAAGGGCTTCGCTTGCCAGTGTACAATATTAACACTGTTTGGCACACGACCCTCTAGTTTTAAAATTTCATCCCAAAGCACACTCGTTGGTATGTCTTTTAATATCGAAGCCAGTAATTCAGGCGTCGCACGGCCATCAATTCCAAATAACTTAATTCCAAAAGTATTAGCAATAGAGAGCAGTGCTTGTTGTTGAAAATCTTTAAGTGGTAAACCTTCATGCTGTCTCAAATAATCAGCAACTTTGCGAGCCGCCCAAAATCGAGGTAAAAACTCCGCAAAAACCGAATCAGGTATTGTTAAAGTTGTTTGCACTAACGAGGCTTGATTATCAAAGCGTTGAAGCGTTTTTGGATAGAGATAATCATTGCGATTCAGGGTGAGGCGATTATTCGCTGGCCACTCTAAGTTAAGCGCCTGCCAGGCCAAGATAATATTGTCCGCTTCAATGAGTTCAAATCCACTATTAAACAACGGCACATACTGGCTGTTATAACGAGACAACCAAGCCGCCAGCGCGGTTGACTTAGATTGCCAAAAATCGATCATCAAAGTTTTCCAGCCTGCATTTGCCAACCGAGCTAATAAATTATCCGGTACATCTGAGAAATCCCCTAGCCACACTAAGCTGTATCGGTCATCACTGCTATTTTGTATTAAATTCAAAACGGATACCGTCTCGGCCCAGCTTGTTTTTCCTTGTACCGCCGCCCCGTCTGCTAAATCTAATATATTACGTTGATTCTCTCGGTTATTTATTAACCAATCCGTCGAAATAAATTCAACGGTATCAGCGACTAAAGCGAACTTAATTTCCGTATTCGTTGGAATCGTTTCAAGCATCGTTCTCAATGCTTCTTTTAAACGTTCATAACGCACACCGTAAACCGAACCGGATTTGTCCAGCGCTATAACTACTCTTTGAACCTCATTTTGGTTAAGAGTTTTAAACGACGCTTCGTAGCTTTGATTTAAATAGTTAAATCTTAATAAAGCATTATTCCTTTCTGATACAAAAAAAGTGAAATTTTCTTTCAAACGTATATTCGAAGCCTGCCATTGTTTTGCCCAAACTTCCCCTGATTTTTCTTGAGTCCACTTGCCCATGGGACTCCATAAAAATTTAGTTTTCCCAGCACGAACTAAATTAACCGTAAAGGCTTTACTTAACCGATTATCCGCCAACCACAGATGACCTAAATAAAAATTCTCAAAAAACTCTAAAGGCTGGTTCAGAGTATATTTTAACACGCCGGTCTCACCCGCCTGCAGCGTCATTGATTCTGTTTTAAACCAACTCGAAAATTTTTCATCCAACGCGCCTAACCAAGCGGGGTTATCAAAAATTTTAGCCATTTCAAAAGTGTGATTCGCCGCTTGCAGGCGATTCATCGGCTCTAGACCTAGTAAATCGGACTGCCAGTATATTTCTGGAATCTCAACTTTTTCTGTCGTTGGTAACACATAATGAAACGTTTGAGTTTCATCTGAAGTATTATTCAGAATTTGAGTCACCGTTATGTCTGCTTGGTCTTTATACGTTTCAATTAAAACACTTAAGCTTTCTCTCTGAATACTTTCATCAGCTGCCACAAACGCTAAAGCGCTTGTGGTTACAAATAAGGAAAACAGAAAGAGTAAATACTTCACACAAAACATATTAGATCAAATTTTGTGTTCGGCAAGCTCGTTAAATTTTATCGTATTTGAATGGTTCGTGTTTTTTCCGAAACAATTCCACTTTGGTCTGTCATTCGAAGGGTCACCGTATATTTTCCCGCAGACGCAAAAGTGTGTTGCACTGCCTCCGGAGAGAAAAGTGTCTCTAGGCGCGTTCCATCCCCCCAATCCCACTCGTACTCTCTAATTATACCTTTTGAAATACTTGGAGTCGCTTGCACAAGCATTGGTGCTGTACCACTGGAGGGAATAATCCTAAAGTCAGCATTTACGATTGGCGCTCGAGCAGAAACAATAATTTCATCACTTGCTGTTTGACCTTTAGAAGTTAGAATCGACATTCTAACTACATAATTACCAACTTGCTTAAATTCATATTCAATTTGGGCTCCGTAATTAATAGGATCTCGTCCAGGAAATTCCCAGATATAATTTACAATTTCACCTTCATCCGTGCTTGATCCTGTCCCGTCAAACTTAACTTTTAAAGGGGCGGGACCGGCAAAAGGATGGGCCGTCATAACGGCGCTTACCCCTGCTTTATTAACCTGAACGGGAACTATACCTGCATGCTCCACTTGATCCGAATCAATGATCGTTAGCTGTACTTCAAAAGTCCCAACTTTCCGAAACACGTGTTGTACCGCTTCTCCGTAAGCATCAACAATTCCATCGTCGTTAAAGTCCCAATTCCATTCAAGCGGCTCTTTAATACGTGAGGTAGAAGCATCAAACGAGACCTCGAAGGGCACTACTCCTTCTAGCACTGAATTCGAAGCGGATGCCGGCGTTGTCTTAACTTCAATTTTTGCCGTCACGTTATCTTCTAGTACGGTTATTTTTCGCTCCACTCGTTGTCTTTCACCTAAATCATTTTGCACCGTCAAACTAACGCTATATTCACCAGGAGTCCTAAAAATACGTTGCAATTTTCGACCTAGTACGGGTTCATCTTCTCCTTCAATAAACCATTCGTACTGAGTAATTACCCCCTCTTTTACAAAGGACTGAGAGCCATCAAACGAAATTTTTAATGGCGCATAACCTTCCAGTGCGTCCGCACTTGTAATGACTGCTTTTAGATCACTCTCTGGAGTTTTAACCGTAATAATTTTTTCAACCACATCCGTATCATTATTTTGCCCAGTCACTCGCAACTGCACCTTATACTCTCCCACCTTCATAAATGTTTCCGTAATAATTGGGGTATCTTGACGAATCTCAAAATCACCATCTCCATCTAAATCCCATTCATACATAATAACCTCTCCGTCTGGATCTTTAGACTCCGCCGCATTAAATTCAACCTCTAATGGAAAGGGTCCCGATTCTGGTGCCGCAATAATTTTAGCCTTTACCTTTTCGTTGTTGATAATAACTTCACGAATAGATTTGAAAGAGACTTCTTTCTTTTCAACCGTTGAAAAATAGGCCACAGTTGCCGTTACTGGGAAACGGCCATTGTTATCACCTTTATCTAAGAATCGGTAGGTAACTTTTGCCCCCGAAGCATCATATTTTCCATCACCATCAAAGTCCCAATTAATTTGACGGATCACTTGTTGTGGAATTCGTTCAAACATCTTTGCGCCAATATCAAATTCCACCGTCACAGGCGAACTCAAACCAATAACATTCGCTGGAACAGTTGAAATAAGTGAGTTATCAATAGCCGTCTGTGCTTGTCCGGACACTTGTGAAATCAAGTAATAAAGTGAGAACCACGCCCCAATAGATGAGGCAAATAGAACTATGAATATTAAAAATTTAGTTAAAAGCGAGCGCCTATTTAAATCTGTTGATTTCGCAAGAGACCATCTGAAAATATAAACCAGAGTTGTAATAAGCAGTGTTAATGCTAACGCTCCAAAAATAAGATTCGTAAGTGTTAGAAGTAAATTTTTAAGCCCACTAGCTTCTATTCCAAGGGTCTCAAAAAGAGGGTTTGCCGCATTCCCTGTCCACAAAGCCCATAAAAGAGAGACATAGAAAGCAAATACCAGCACTCCTCCCGTAATAAGAAAACTGTAAAGAAACCACTGTGAGGTACCGCCAGATTTCTCTGTTGAGCTTGAGACTGAAACTTGAGTAGGTGATTCCGGTGGCACCTCTCTTTTAGGATTTATTGGATAAATCTTCGTTGGTGTTTTTGCTTCAGGAGTAACTTTTACAGTGGCCTTCGGTATCTCTGTTGGTAACGGTGCGGGTATGGGTATCGGATTCACTGCTGGTTGGTTAGCCGCCGATGCCGACGTAGATACTGGTGCCGGCGTTGCCGCTGGTTCTGGATCTGTATTCTGATTTGGTGTCGGAGTGTTTTCCGTATTCATTTTTATTTTATCTTTTACTCGATTACGTTAATGGTAAATAAGTCTTGCTCCGAAGTCACGCCATCAAACATAGTTAGCACCACTCGGTAAAATCCAGGTTCAAAATATTCATGCACAACATTTTGACCAAATCGTTTTTCCCCATCGCCTAAATCCCATTCAAACAATAACGGTTCTTCATATTCGGTTAAAGGAATATCCGCATATAGGAACAAGTTACTATTAGCTTTAATTGTAAAGTCTGCCAGCAAACTTTGGAACATTCCTGCTTTTTCCAGTGTTGCTTGGTCGGCGAAGCTCTCATACTTAAGTGATTTGATTCGGTTTTCAAGTGCTATTTTTTCATCTTCATTATTCACTTGTTTTACCTGCTTTTGTAGGTTGAGCTTAAAGCTATCAAAATCAGTTTTAATTTGAGCAGCAATAGCCGCATTTAAATTTACTTTCAAAGACTGAAGCGCCACTAAATCAGCTACCGCCTTCGTGTCACCATTCTTTTCAATAAGCGTTTTTAATTTTTGTTCCAGCTCTCCAATAGTGGTATCACGTTTGTCATCATTGTAAAAACGATTCAACCATCGCTGACTAACTCTCATTTCGTTTAGTGTTTTCATAGCTATGACTTTTTCAGTCTCCGTCGTAGCTTCAATAAACGTTTTTGCTGTAATATCAATAGCGGCTTCTAGTTTTTGGGTTGCTCTGTAAACAGTTTCCGTTTTAAAAATTTGGTAATCTGCAAGCCCTTCAAGTTGATCTACCGCTTCACCAATAACCAATAATCGATTTTTCAATGCTTCGGCTGCTGTACCAGTCGAATCACGAAATATAACAAGCAACTCATTTTCACGTCTTTGCAAATCAACCAACACGGTTGCTAAGGTTGTTTGCGGAGTATAACCAAAATTATTAAGCTTTTTCAGTAATTTTATTTGCGATTCAATTAAAGCTAATTTTTCTGGTTTTTCATCCACAACCCCAATATTTAAGCCCCGAGATTCCACCTCTCGATAGTGTTCAAGGTAATCAATGGCCTTTACTACTCGCAAATCATTAATTGTTGCCGTCTTTAATTTATTTTCTGGAAAAGCTTTTAACTGTACTAGAATTTCTTCCTCTCGTTGGGCTAATGCTTTTATTTCAATCACATCACTAGTGCGTGACATTTTTACTTTTACCTCTCTTAGCTCCAGCTCAAGTGCGTCTTTTTCTGCCTGTAAAAACTGAGCTGCTTGTCCATCTCTATCACTACCATTTGTTTTTTCTAGCACTTGAATTTCAGCTTCAGTCGAAGCCAATGCTTCTAAATTTCGTAATTTCCCTTCTACTGAATTAAGTTGTGTTTGCACTAATAACTCTGCTGTTGTATTCAAATCTGTTGCCAATCTTTCGTTCAGGGTCTTTTGAGTTACCTTAAGCTGCGCTTCGTAATCTGTTAGTAATTCTGTTTCACTTAAATTAGATTCCAATCTTCTTTTTTCCGATTCAAGTCTTGTTTTGGTTCTTGGATCTGCAGCTAAATCTATTTCAACTTGAAGCTCGGCTAAACGTGTCGCAATAAAGGCTTTTTGCTCTGTAATTACGGTATTATTTGTTGTCTCAAGATCAGCTTTCAGAGTTTCAACTTTTGCCTTAATATCCGCGGCTGTTAATACATCTCCTGGGTTTTTAATCCGCTCAAGTGCGGCTATTTCTTTTTCAACAGCTCTGACTCTAGCAGCTGCAATTATTTTGCGAGCGTCGTCTTGCTCTGAATCAAATTCAGACTGAAGCCGTTTTAACAAATTTAATTGTTCGATTTGCTTTGCTTCCGCAAATTTTGCCGCAGCCGCTTGTCTTTTCACCGCAGCCAACGAAGCCTTTTCTGCTTCACTTTCTACTCGATTCAAACGCTCTCCTAATGTTTCATTACTTTGCCGACTTATACCAAGTGGAGGTAATGTTCTGGGAGTTTTAAGAGCTTCCTCTAAACCTAATAATTGTTCCGACAGGAATTCTGATCGTTGAATGCGTTTTTGTTGTGCAAGAGCCGCAGTAGCAGATTTAAATGCATCTGAATTTGGATTCGCTGTATTCGCTTGCACTTGTAGTATCTCTGTGAATTCTTCAAGCGATTTACCTGACTGCTCCGCTTTTTTAAATTCAGAAATAATCAGATCAATGCTGGTTTTACGGGCCTCATATTTCATTCGTTGTTCTGCATAGTAATCTGCAGAAGATTTAGAGCTTAAAGCTGCTAACATTTTTTCAGTCGCTACAAGCTGCTCTCGTATTCCTTCCAAACTTTCTAAATCACCCCGCTCTTTCGCTTCCGTATATTGTGTAAATAAAAGCGCTTTTTGCTCAATTAATTTCAATCTTTCAGCTTCAATATTTTCTTGTAACGCCAAAGAGGCATTATTAGCCGCATTAATTTGAGTCTCTACCTCTTTCAGGCGTGCCTGTGCACGAGCTAAATCACTTTGATTCCCTGACTTCCGTGTCGCCTCTACTTCAATTAATAAACTCGCTTTTTCGGCTTCTAGCTCCGTTTTTGATAGCACTATCTCTTTATTTAAAATCTTAGTACTAAGTGCCGCTGTTTCAATCTGCGAGTGTACGGCCTTCAGCCGTTCCTCTAATCGAATTTCATTCTCCTTATCACCTTTAGATCGAGCTGATACTAACTCTTCCAATAAAGCTGCTTTTTCTGCCTGAAGTGACTCTCGTGAAGCGATTACATTTTCTTGCAACGCTAATGTCGCCGTACTCGCCGCAGCAATTTCGGCATTAATGGTCTCTAATCGAGCCTGAGCTTGCGCAACATTGGCCATATTATCTGTCAATCGAGCCTCCTTAAGTGTTTGCGTTAACGTTTCCTTCTCTTGAGCTAATTCAGCTCTTGCATCAGCAATATCCGCCTGAACAGATACCGCCTGCCCTTCTGCAGCCGCTATTTCTGCATTTACCACATCTATTCGACCTTGTAAACGAGCAATATTCGTTTGATCCCCATCTCTGCGTGCGATGTCTAACTGATCCAGTAACGTAGATTTTTCATTTCTTAAGCCGGCTTGCTGCGCAATAATTTGCGTTTGGAGCGCGATTGCCTTTTCATTCGACGCTGCGATTTGCGCATTCACCGTTTCTAAACGATGACTCAAGCGGGCCGCGTTAGCTGTATCACCGGATACTTTAGCCGTTTCAAGTCTCGCTTTCAAAGTATCTTTTTCTGTTTTTAAAGTAATTCGTTCTTCTGAAACCAATTTTTTAAGCGCTTCATTTTTAATTTCCGCTGTCTCAATCAATGTTTGTAGCTCGTTTGCTGTAGTTTCATTAATACCTGCCTGAATCTCTTCTAAAATTTCTGTTTGTGTTTTAATTTTCTCAATTTCAAGCGCTTGATCTTCTTTTAACTTAGCTCCAAGCTCTGTGATCGTCATTCCATTATAAGACGCTGCCTCAATTTCATTTAAAGATAAATCAATTGAACGACTTATTTCTTCAAGTCTTTTAATAGCTGTAAAATCACTTGCCGTACGAGCCTCTCCAATTAAATCTGCAATATCATTATTTAAAGTCTGAAGTTGCGCCTCTTGTGCGGGAGTGATCGCGTCACCATTCGCTGCAATCGTGTTTAAAATTCTTTGTTGCTCTGCCTGTAAATTAACTAAACGATCTTCCGCCGTTTCGTAATAAATTTCATTAGGCCCTATCTCAACCGTTACTTTAACTTCCGCTGTTACGGTCTCTTTTCCATCAGAAACAGCCACTTTAACCGTATAATCACCTGGAAGATTATAAATAATTCCGGCATTTTGCGTAAATGATTTTGCCCCATTTCCGAAATCCCACTCATACGTTAGGTCATCTTTATCCGCATCAACCGCTTTTAAATAAAAGCGAAACATCGAATTCATTGGTGCCGTTGTTCCGGGCAAAACACCATAAAGGTCAATTTCTGGGACAGTATTTTTAACCTCAATCACTTCTGGTTCGGTAATCGTAATATCTAAGGACTTTGTACTGATAGCAAGGCCATCAGAAACTTTCAAAGTTATCGTGTACGTTCCTGCTTTGCTAAATTTCGCTTGAAACTCTGAATTATTAAACCGACGCCCATCTGAAAAAACCCATTCATAACGCATTACGTCACCATCGGCATCTGTTGTCTTACATCAGAGAGCGTTACCCAGAGGCTAAAATTTACGTATTTTATATTGATCTTCGTACTCCCGGAAA
>CAMZKS010000027.1 GCA_947311285.1 uncultured bacterium
CCAAGAGATCCCAATGATGATAAAAGTTGTATTGTTGAAATACAACTTTTATCATCATTGGGATCTCTTGGTATAAGGGCTGTTTTTAGAGCTTCTTCCGCTTGGGGCAAGCCAGACTTTGCTTCGTCTAGTTCAAGCTTTGCCATTTCTAGCATTTCTGGATCTTTCTCACTACCAAGTAAGCTCTCGCCATCAACCTTTTGTTGCCACAATTTAATATAAGCCTTGGCCGCAGCTACTTTAATTTCGAACCCTTTTCGTTTTTGTGAAAGCGCTACATATTTTTTTTGATCGCTAAAAATCTCGGGATCTGCCAAGGCATCTTCAATTGCTTTAAAGTCAGTTAGTACTGTTTGTGCCTTATCTATCATCAGGCTCGATAGTAGGGATTTTTATTCTAGAATCAAACTCTCTACATCTCCCCTAAAACAAAGTTTGACACAATCTTTTTGTGCAATTAACATGGCATGTGTTAATGCAAAATTCTACTTTTAGTTTCTTTTATTTCTGGTTTCGCGCAAGCGAGCAGAACTAGCGAAACTTAAAATAAATTTCTCATCGCTGCTCTGCTTGAATCAAGCAAAGCCGTTTTTTTTTATTCTTAAAACTAGCCCAAATGCCTTTCCAAGTACAAAAAGAACTTCCACGCGCGGCCGTCATACTCGAAAAAATGCCTTTAAAGCCTGAGCTTCAAGAGCAAGTAAAGCAAGATCAGGCCGAAATTAAAGCTATTTTAGAGGGCCAAGATAACCGAAAAATAATGATTATTGGCCCTTGTAGCGCTTGGCCAGAAGACGCCGTGCTAGATTTTGCCGCTCAGCTAAAACCAACAGTTGATAAAGTAAATGACAAGTTGAAAATTGTTTTAAGAACTTATCTACAAAAACCGCGTACAACCATTGGCTGGCTCGGCCCCTTAAATCAAGCCGATCCCTATGCTGAAGCAGACTTAGAAGCCGGTACTATCTATTGTCGTGAAATGATGATCAAGGCCGTCGAAATGGGGTATGCTTTAGCCGATGAGGCTTTATTCACCCACAACGATAGTTACTTTGTAGACTTACTAAGCTGGATCGCAATCGGCGCACGAAGTGCCGAAGATCAAGAGCACCGAATTTTTGCGTCTATGATTGAACACCCAGTGGGTTTAAAGAACCCTACTTCCGGTGATTTAAAAACGGCAGTCAACTCTGTTATTGCCGCCCAATATCCGCACGTATTTGCTTTTCAAGGCCAACAAATTAAAACGGATGGTAATCCTTATGCACACCTAATTTTACGAGGAGGAAATGGAAAGCCAAACCATAATGAAGCGACGCTAAAAGAGGCCTCTAAAATATTAATAGCTAAAAAAATAAATAACCCCGCTATTATTGTGGACCTTAGCCATGATAACTCAATTGACCCTGAAACCGGAAAAAAAGATCCGAGTCTACAAGAGGCTGTTTTAACAGAGGTCCTTACTTCTATGAAAAATGATTCACAAATTAACCAAAGCGTTAAAGGCTTCATGGCCGAAAGCTTTATTATGAAAGGAAAGCAAGATGCTAGCGCGGTAAACAACGCGAGTGAACTTAATTACGGACAATCTATCACCGATGGTTGTCTCGGCATTGAAGAGACAAAGGCCCTACTAGAAGACCTCGCCGCCGCGCTCTAGTGAGCTTCGTCGGGTTTCATTGATTGGCGCATTTCTTTAAGGGCTCTAAGTTGCATGATGCGAATATTCCCTTCAGTTTTACCGGTAATTGCCGAAATTTCTTTATTGGTAAATCCTTCTAAAAACTTAAGCTCTAAAATCTCACGATGATCAGGCTTAAGTTTTTTTAAAAAAGCATAAACGCGATCATAGTCGTATAAACTGTTCACCTGACTATCCGGCAACGGTTGTTCGTCTACCACTCGAGCAAAAAAATCTTCATCTTCATTAATATCACTGCCCAGTAAGGCTTTCTTTTTTCGGTACGAATCAATAATGGTATTATGCGCCATTCTAAACAACCACGCACCAAAACCCACTCCCGATCGGGATTTATACTTTGGTAAATACTGCACTAATTTTAAAAATATTTCACTCACAATATCTTCGCACTCACTCGAATCTACCCGGTAAGCCGTATATCGGTAAACTCTATCAAACCAAATATCAAACAGCGCAGAAAAGCTGTCCTGATCCCCCTGTTGGGCTTTCAACACTATCTTTTCAATGTCTGCATTGGTGTATTCTTCCGAATTCATCTGTATTTATTATACCTCTGAATCCAGACTGTCTAGCTTTTACTTTTGAGCCAAATAAAATTCTAAAATTTGCATAGCCGCTAAATCATCAATCCTCGCTTTATCTCTACTCAAAACGGCTTGAGAGGAGAATCGTTCATTTACCAATTCAATTTTAATTTTTCTATATTTTTGTGTTAAATGTTTCGCTATTTTATTTATTTGTTCACATACATGATTTTGTGAGCCATCAGAACTAAAAGGCAGACCAATTACCATTACTTCAATCGAGTAATCTTTAATCATAGAATCGATAGCGGCCTCCAACCTATCACGTTGTACTACCGCCGCGGGTAACACAGTGTGTCCATCAGGAGCAATTGCCAATCCGCAATATTTTTCACCATAATCGATCGCTAACATTGATTTTTTAGAGGAATCACTCGGACTTTTTTGATGCTCATTACGAACATTTAAGTCTAGCAACGCTTTGGGGGATATTTTTTTAGCCATTATTGAGTAATCGATTCCATCTTTTCTAGTTTTGGTGCGACTAATTCAGATTTTACTGGAAGATTTTTACTGCCGTTCCACCACCATTTAAGAAAGCCTGCAATTTTAGATTTTTCCTCTGGCCAATTCCAATCAAGTTTTGTATTGAAGTGCCACTTTTGAATATCATAAAAACGATGAGACAGACTTCTTATTTTTCCCCAAGATTCATTAAAAGTTTTTAATTCTTTATCTACCAGTAACGCATACTGAGGGGTCGCAAAAATAAGTGCTGGATTTAAATCATCAAGTTCATCTTGAAGCGCTTGATAATCACTATTAGAGCCAGAAAATCTAATTTCATCAATTAAGAAATCAATATCTTCTCGGGTTAAATTCGCTAAATTAAGTAAACCACTCTGAGAGGAGTGCCAACTAGAAAGCGTGTCAAAATTGTCAGAGAAATTTTGCCCAAAAAGAACCATATCATAATCACGTTCTCGCAGAGCCACCTGAAACGCCTCTGGTGATAAAATTTTTAAATCTATTTCAATGAGGAGTTCTTTTTCCCACGTATTTTTTAATTTCTGTGCAAACCGCGAATACACCGGTGGCGAAGAGGAGGTTATTAATTTAAACCGAGTCGGAGATCCGTCTTTGCCAAAAGTTCGCACTTCTCGCTCTTTGTTATAAGGAAACCCGTTATCACGTAACATAATACGCGCTGCCGCATAATCTAGCCCTTCTGGGTAAGCTCTAACATTATCCTGAAAGAACGGTGTACGCTGCTCTGCCCAGCCAGACTCAAGAAGCGAGTCAACAGGCAGAGCCTTCGCCAACGCTTGTCGAAAAGCTGGAGAAGAAATAGTAGGACGATCTAAATTAAAAAAGACACCCGTATAACGGGGTAATTTATAATCATAACGTACATATTCATTATATAAGTTTTTCTCAAATTCCGTTATCGTATTCCAAGGGATCCGCGTAAAAAGTGTCGGCCAATTATGACTGTAGATTAACTGCTCTGAAGTTCGGTAAGCATAAAGCACCACTTGCTCAATATAAGGCGGATCTAAATGGTAATAAGGATTCGCTTCTAAGAATACACGATAGAAACCACGATCTTCTGGGATAAGATTTTTAAGTCGATACGGACCCGCACCATACGGTTTTTTATTGTAAGGAAAATCAGGGTCTAAAACTTCTTCGACCAAAGCATCGGTAAAAGGTTTTTGTGGCAAAATTGGCAGCGTCAACTGGCTGATGAAAAGCATATTTTGCTCCGGCAATTTGAAACTGATAGTTCGAGCATCCACCACATTAATATCAACATACAAGAAGGCTTGTTTTAAGTTTTCGTTTCCGAAGTTCGGATTTTTAAGCAATGTCTCATACGTAAATATTATGTCCGAAATATCAACCGGATCACCGTTTGAGAAATAAACATCTTCTTTCAATGTTAATTCGAACTCTTCGCCCGGATCAACAATATTAAGCGTTGCTAAATCATCTTCAAAACTTTGCGTCACCGGATTATAACGCAGCAATCCCGCAAAAACCAGTTGCTGAATATCTCGATCAAAAAATGAATTATTTTCCGCTAATGGGTTCAAATTAACCACAGTTCCCACTGTGGCCTCGGTGTAGATCCCTCCGTTGTCTGGTACAGATTTGGCATTATCCAAAAAAAAATAATGCCATTGAAAAATAGTTATCACTGTCAATACGGCCACCGTTGCGAAAGAAATATATGCCCAGCGTCGCCTAATTAACAATGGCTTACGAGTAAAACGCCAACCTCTCATAAAAGATGCGATTTAAAGAAATTCAGGCCACACCATCACGGCCAAACCGCCACCGGCAAAAGCTAGAACCAAAACCTGTGTGGCGATATGAAGCAAACGATCAGCCCCTCGTCGAGTCTGAACCATTTCATCACCACTATCAGCTCCCATCATAGAACCGAGTGCCGAGCTTTTTTGTTGAAGCAAAATAACTACCACCAGTAGTACCGAAACGATTGTAAAGAAAATTTGAAACATATTTTTAAAGTTAAACTTAGTTTTTAACAGCTAGATTCTATGAACCTGAGGTTACATTGCAAGATTATTAGCTAAACCAATGAATTATCGTATTTACAGCCCCCAACACGACGCCTACTACAAAGTAAGTAAACCAGTGATCTACCACCACCCCGGCACTTTGAAATTCTAAGAAATTAAGAGTAAAAGCTAACAAGGCTACCAATATCCCGTTAATCGCCAGCCCCGCCAGTCCCAGCGTAAGCATTTGCACCGGCAACATAAACAGTTTCAATAAAGGCTTAATAAAAGTGTTAAGCAAACCAAAAAACAGCGCCACCCATACATAACGCATTAAATCATTCCCCTCTATCGAAAAACTACCCGGGAAAATATATTGATCCAGCACGTAAAATACTGCGGCGGATAGTAACGTGTGAACGATTAGTCGGAACAAGAAACCCATATTATTGGTAAATTATTAAATTTTAAGCTCCCAGTCGCTCGCAATTTTCTCCCAGGCAGGAATAAGTATTTGAAGAAACTCGCTCACGGGCAGATCAAAATAATCTTCACAAAACTTCATATGCTGGCGATCCACCGCGGCGGCAAAACGCTTATCCTTAATTTTTTTAACCATTGATTTAGGGGACATGCCTTCCATTTTGGTGGGACGAAGTAACGCTACGGCTACGGCAAAACCACTCAGTTCATCTACCGCGAGTAAAGCCTTCTTTAAGTCTGTATCAATTGGCTGAGGATGTGCATCTTGATGATGTGCCTGAATGGCTGTACAAATTTCCTCACTCACCCCTTTTGATTTTAGGTAGTTCATTGTTTCGGGTCCACAATGATCTTCCGGATTATTGATCGTGTCATTCCAATCAATATCGTGCAAGAGCCCCGTAATGTACCACGTGTCTTTTTGCGCTTCATGCCCCAAGTGCACCGCCAACGCTTCCATACTGGCGGCCACATGCACCAAGTGACGCTGCAGTGCCCAATCACACTTATCTTTTACGAGTACCCAAGCTTCCTCACGGGTTACGCCTGGCTCCATACTCGGTGTCGGTGACACTTCTACAACCACTTTTTCAGTTATAACTGGTTCTTTCTTTGTCACAACCTTAACGGCTTGGTGCTCTGGTTTCATGGTTGGAAACAACACCACGTCTCGCAAATTATCTTGCCCGGTCAATAAGCTCACAATTCGATCAATCCCCATACCCTGCCCCGCCATTGGCGGAAAACCATGCTCCATCGCTTTTAAAAACACTTCATCTACTTCCATCGCTTCATCATCTCCACCCGCTTTGAAGTGCGCTTGTTTTTCTAGTAACGCTCGTTGAATTTGTGGATCAATTAGTTCTCCGTAAGCGTTTATCACTTCCCAGCCAGCAATTAAAACCTGAAAACAACTAGCGGTCCCATCACCATTTGGCGCGGCTAACGGTTTTAAATCTTCTGGATA
>CAMZKS010000028.1 GCA_947311285.1 uncultured bacterium
AAACGCCATATAGAGCAACAAAATAGCCAGTGGTCGAGGAATACGATACGACTCAAGTTTGGTCAAAAACGGAGCGAGACCAATCGATAAAAAGAACGAGAATCCTGCAATAATTAATACCGTTTGCAGTTCTGCCACAAGTTGCTGCAAAAATCCAAACAAAAACACGATCAGCAAAGTTTTAACAACCGTACTGGTCCCAATTTCTAATTTCAGCACCTGCTCATCTATTTTCTCTTTTTCAGGCTTAGGCTTATTCGGCAAAAATTCCTTCTCTTTTCGCTTTTTATATTCCTCTCGAATAGTATTTAACTCTTTTAACTTTAGTCCAAGACCAGAGAATATTCGTTTCATTATTAGCAGTGTAGATAAAAAACTAGCTTTTGTCATTCTCGCGTAGGCAGGAATCTAGATATAAAAAAAACATCTTTTCAGACGCTCTTTCTAGATCCCCACCTGCGCGAGAATAAGTTCAATCAGCAGCTCGCAAGCTCACTGTATTTCACTTACTTGTTTTGACTTCGAGAAATTTGTCGAGCCTTGTGTATAGTATGTTTTCTCAAACGTGGACAGTATTTACGGGCTGTAAATTCTTTAGGATTTGTATTAGTAGGGTTCAACATTATTTTGTAATTCTCTACTCGTTTTCCTTCCGACTCCATTAGTTCAGTACAGTAAAGGGCGAAGAATGCTCGTTTTTTTCGACTTGGACGTGCCATATTTTAAGCGTTTAAAAAGTTTTGATTTAAGCCCCAAATCATGAGACTAAGCCGCGCGATAGTATGAAAAACCTAAGCCGTGTCAAACCAACTTACAGATTCTCTGCCACTATTACAATTTCTGCTTCTGAGTCCGTTCCTGATTTAATACCAGAAACACAGGTTAAATTCTCATCATCTTCGATCATAATGTGCATCGGCCCAACCGCTTCTCGATCTATATGTTCACCTCCTTTTTCAACCTTACAAACACACGTTCGACAGGCCCCCACCCCGCAAGAAAAAGGGATCGGCGCCCCTGCCTCTTGAGCCTGAGTTCCAAGTGATTCTTCTGCATTAGCTGTAAATTCAGCCATTACATTTCCAGCCGGATCTTTTACAATAATTTTAGCCATAAATATTTTCTTAAATTCAAGACTAAAGTTACCCAAAACCGACTAAAGTGCAATCAACATTATTGCGATTTAACCACCTTTAGTTATTAATAGAATACTTAAAAAATTATAAATGCTGACTATTTTAACAGGAAGAGATAACAAAATATTACGAACCCCTGCTTCACGGGTGACCCATTTTGACCGCACGCTCGAAGATACGGTTGAAATGATGATTGACACCATGCTTAACCCCGAGGGACAAGATGTAACCGGTATCGGTCTCGCCGCCCCTCAAGTGGGCATTGCCAAACAAATCATTATTGTAACGCTTAATGTTAATGATAAAAAAGAACCAAAAATTTTAGCGATGATCAATCCTCAAATAATAGAAGTTTCCAGTAATTTTTCAAATTACGAAGAAGGTTGCTTAAGCCTCCCCGGCGCTTACGGGCGTGTTAGCCGGCCGGCCAAAGTAAAAATAAAGTGGCAAAACGTAGCCGGTAATTGGTGTGAAAAGAAACTTGATAAATGGGATGCTCGAATTTTTTTACACGAATATGACCATCTGATCGGAAAGTTATTTATTGACTATTTAAATGACAAGGAAATAGCTCGATTAACAAAGCAAGGACACCTTTAGAAGGGCGCGCTCATATAAGGCCGGTCGAGGCTTGCTCTTGGGAAGCATTTTCCTACAATCGCGAGGCTTAAAGCCCAATTTTTATGAAAAAAATAGCCCCAAAGAACTTACCTAATAAGAAAAATCCTTTTAATTACTTAATCATTATTGCTTTGCTCGGAGCCACTGCAGCTTTACTTATGCAGGGCAAAATTGAAACAGTCCTTAAAAAAGCCGAACCAATTCCAATCAGTCAGCTTCAAGCAATATACAACAATGATGAACTTAAAACAATTGAAGTTAAGGATCAAAAAATTAACGCTGAAGCACTTGATGGTGCGCTCTATGTTTCCATTAAAGAGCCCAGTGCAAATTTAACAGACCTTGGTTTTGTTGGCGGAAAAAACGAAACACAAATTTCAGTCATAGACACTTCTGGTAGCCGAATTTGGATGAACTTTCTACTGGGGTTTGCCCCCCTAATTTTACTCATTGCTCTAGTACTTTTCTTTATGAGAAAATCCGGAGGCATAGGCGGTGAAAGCGGGCCGTTCGGTTTTGGAAAATCAAGAGCCAAAGTTTATGACAAAACAAAGCACCAGACTAAATTTGAAGACGTTGCGGGGGCAGAAGAAGCCAAAGAAGATGTTTCTGAGGTCGTTGATTTTTTAAAAAACCCGAAAAAATATGAAAAAGCGGGGGCCAAGATTCCTAAAGGCATTTTATTAGTCGGACCTCCTGGTACGGGGAAAACCCTAATGGCGCGAGCCATTGCAGGCGAAGCCGGCGCACCTTTTTTCTCTGTTTCCGGTTCAGAATTTGTAGAAATGTTTGTTGGAGTTGGGGCTAGTCGAGTTCGAGACCTCTTTAAAACAGCTAAACAAAACTCCCCCGCAATTATCTTTATTGATGAGATTGATGCCATTGGGAAACAGCGTGGTGCTGGCCCAGGTGGCGGGCACGACGAAAGAGAACAGACTCTTAATCAAATTTTAACAGAGATGGATGGGTTTGAAGCCGGTACAACCGTTATCGTGGTGGCCGCAACAAATCGCCCAGACATTTTAGATAAAGCGTTGTTACGTCCTGGTCGATTTGATCGTCAGGTTCACATTGATTTGCCAGATATGGCCGCCAGACAAAAGATTTTAGAAGTACATTCAAAGAATAAACAGCTTGAAAAAGACACTGTATTTAAAGAGGTCGCCGCTAAAACCGTTGGGTTTAGTGGTGCAGAACTTGAAAGTGTAATGAATGAGGCAGCAATTCGCATGGTAAAAAATCGCAAGAAACTTATTTCACAAGAAGACTTGTTACAATCCGTTGAGAAAGTTGCCATGGGTCCAGAAAGAAAAAGCCGTAAGTTTACGAAAAAGAGGACAGAATAAAGGCTGAACGTTTGAGAGAAAAAAAGAAAAATCAAACCGAAGACCAAGCACGT
>CAMZKS010000029.1 GCA_947311285.1 uncultured bacterium
CTAACCCCTGAGTCTCAAGAAAAACTAGCCCAAAAAAAATATCTTGAATTATTAGATCCTAAAAGTGAAGATGAAGAAATTTTAGTGCAAATGGCACCGAAAATTACTGACTTTTTGAGTGACGAATCTCGTCAATTCTTTGATGACGTACAAGAATATCTCAACAGTTTTGGTATTAAGTACACGATTGACTACAGCTTAACTCGTCCGCTAGATTACTACACTAACACGGTGTTCGAGTTTCATGAAATTGGCAATAAAAACAAAGTCTTAGTAGGAGGACGTTACGACGGCTTGATTGAAAAAATGGGAGGCGTAAACCAAGGAGGTGTAGGATTTGCCGCCGGAGTTGATAGAATTATTGGTTTAATGAAAGAAGAAGGTATTGAAGTTCCGGTAAAAGATAATCTGCAAATTTTCTTAGCAGCAACGGGACCGGTTGCCAAAAAACACGCTTTGCCCATCTTAATTAAACTTCGAGAACATGGCTACCATGCTGTTGGGGTACTAGGAAGAACCTCTATGCAAGAGCAACTGGAAAGAGCCCAAAAATTTAACGTTCCTTACACGCTACTTATGGGGGACCTTGAAGTAAAAAAGAAACAATTGATTGTTCGTAACATGGAAACCGGTAAACAGATCTGGATTGATAAAGACACGGTACTTGAGCACATGGATGGATTACTAGGCAAGCAAGTGAGCTTAGACAACACTAAAGACTTTTTAGGACACAACTAAAACTAACTTTTTTAAGGCCAACTTTAAGCCCTCTATTCTCGAATTTTGGGGGTTTTGTTGTATTTAGACACAAAATGAGGTATAATAGTCTAATCAAGTTTTAAAAAACATGAAATTCATTCAACACATTCCGGCTCAAACAACTAGTAAATTTATTTACCGAGGTGGTGAAACCATTAAAGGAGAAAACGAGACGGTTGAAATTCAAGGTGAAGAAGCTCGAGCAGAGCTTGAAGCTTTACGAAAAGAATATGGAGAGTCATTGGAACTTGAAAATAATATTTCAAGAACTCTGGCAGGGAGCGACGCGCTATTAAAAGAAGTTCTTTCTGATTTAATCAGTCAAGGACTAAATCCTGACATGATTCTACAAACAAATCTTAATTTAGAAGGTAACACGATTCGATTTGGGGCAGCAGGCCCAGTAGAAGATCCTTTATCTAAAATTCGTCCACCAGCTCGACCAGATAATCTTGTTACGGAGCCTGCTGTTGTGGCTGAGACGGAGGCGGAGGCTGAAACAGTGGTGCCTAGCACGCCAAAAAGCAGAGCCGAAGCGGCCATTGAAGCCATGGAACCATTAGATTCGGTAGAAGCGAAAATCACAGGTGCTGGCCTATTAAGAGCCTTACAAGGCCTTGGGTTATCTGGCACCGAGCGAAATGCTGTCAACTTATTACTGAAGCCAAAATTTAATACAAATCAATTTTGGAAAGGAGATAAAGTTTTACTTAATAAACCTAAAAATGGTTCTTTAGAAGTTCGAATTACGAGAGGTGGAGAAGATCTTGGAATCTTCACTTTCCCTGAAAGAGAGGGATCCGCTATTCAACTTGGTAGCAATATAGAAATTGCCTCTTCTAATTAAATTTACTACAAATACTAAAAAGCCCCGCAGTGCGGGGCTTTTTTTATTGTTGGTGTATAACTTCTTGCGTAGCAGTATCAATATCAACACCACCATTCGGTAAGGCTCTAATCTCATAACCTACAAAGTACACAGTACCCCCTTGCTCTACTCGAATTACAACCTGACTCCCCGGTTCAAGATTTACACTTGTATTAAAGTTACTCGAACCGTTAACCATAACATTTAAAGGGCCTCTTTCTATATTCAAGCTTCCATCAGGATTAAGCACATAAGCTTGTCCGTTGGTAAGTTTATTCATTTGCGTAATTACATCAATTGTATCTCCCCCATCAACTACCGTTTCAACCGTAGCTGGAACTACTTCCTCCGCAACCACAGCTTTAGACACTACTTCAATGGGTGCAACGGCTGACGTTGTATCAATATCTAGAGCCTCAAGCGCCGTAGGAGCGGCGGGAATTTCTGCAGAAATTTTCGCTAATTTTAGTGCTTGATCTGGCATTTCACTAACCCCAGAAGTTTCCGTTTGGAATGATGGCACACTTGGTGCCTCTGGTGCGGTTGTTTGAATTTCGGAAGCATCAACTGCGATATTTTCAACACCTTTTCCCGCTAAAATAAACTTGAGTTTACTTACTAAGGCTTCATTAAAAACAAAATAGGGCACACTCTCGTCATTTGTTGTCGTCGCAAACTTAATTACCTTTACTAAAGTGGATTCCAGTTCCGCCTTAGATCCTATGGTACTTGGCAAATTTTTTATATGTCTACCATAGTTTTTCCGTAGATAAACCGCTAAAGGATCCCATTGCTTTGAGTCTCCTGTAATTTCTTCGTAATAATTCATTGATTCACAGAATTCTTCGAAGTCTTTATTACAAACCAAAATCGTTGCTAAAGCGTGAGCGAGTGTTTCTGGACCGGATATCCCATCAATCTTAGTCCCATAACCCGAGCGTGCCCCCAGTGATTGAAACATCGATATTACAACTGCCCCCCCTTCATCTAACACCTCTTTAATTAAAGATAAATTCCCAATCTCTTGGGGTGTTAAATCGGCAAATAATGGGACTCTCTCTTCTCCCGGAATAGTGTCAAATTTCGTCGCAATAGATGATAAGCTATTTTCGCTTAATGAAGCCCCTCCCTCCGAGTTATCCTTTACAAAGCTTGCCACCCCAGACACGGCTGGTTTCACTGGAAATTTTACTGCATGAACCGCATCTTCCGCCAAAAAATCAAAAGGGGGAACATCAATTCCTTCTGGACTGGCTAAAATAGTCGCAGATTTACCCCCTGCTCCCATTGGAGGATTGTCTACAAAAGGGCTGCTTGTAATAACTGCTGGAACATTCCTAACTGGTACTGGTGGTTCTATAGCGACCGTTGCTTCTGGTTGAAGTAACTTCTTTTCTGGTAATAACTTTGCTACGGCCGTTACAGTTTTCATGGCTACCGATGCTGCAGGATCACTGTTAACTAAAGATTCCTCAGGAAGATTCTGCAAGCCCCTCTCTTGTAAAACAGCCAGGAAAATCCCCAAAACGATCCCAAGTCCTAGTAGACTTTTAATCTTATTTTCCATAACGATATCGAATGTCGTTTGACCCGTTTTTATTGATTTAGCTCGAATAACTAACGCAACTACTTGTATTTTGTTTTGAGAAAAACTTCCCGCTTGCCCTAAATGGCCAAGCACGCTGTCAATTTTTTCTACGGGCAAAAATTTTAAGCCCTCTGAAAATTGCGCTAAATATTCTTTTTTACTCGCAATTTGATCAACAACTAAATTCAGAGACTCTGTTTGCAAGAGTATAAAGGCATTCCAAAAAGCTGGTGCGTCCTCTTTTATCAATCTAGCTAAAAAATTTGGGTTTTCACCGTTTAAAACTCTATTAAAAGCTTCATCATCAAATCCACTGAAACCGTCGATATCTGTTGGCATTATTTTTCTTGTTTAATAACTAGCCTAGAAAACACCTCTTTAAATTGCTCTGGTAACTTTTCACTTATTTTATCTATCCGGTCTAATAACAGTTCGTTATTTTCGTTTGTACATAATTTAATAAACAGCGGGGCAAGCTTCTCTGAAAAAAAAGCATCAAACGCCTTGTTCCCAGTAATACCTTCCTTTTGTAAAATATTAAGCATTAAAGCGAAGTGATCGTGATTTAAGGGGACCGTAAAATCTATTTTCATTAAAGCTTCTCTAACCTGTTCTATGTCTACCAACCTAGCCGCTATTTTTAATGATTTCGTTTTAGGATCAGTCTTAATAACCTTAAGTGCTGACGCTACTCTGTTTTTAATTTCTTCCCCTAATTGCTTTTTTCTTGCTCCTAAAGACTCTATAACTGGATCTAAAATCAGTATTCCCGCTAATACTAGTCCCTTAAAATGTGTGATTCTGGTTTCAATTAGATCTGGAACAAATGGTTCTTCTGTTGTTGTTCCGCCTTGCGCCCTTTGTTGTCGAGCTATTTCACGTTGGAGATCTTTGTACAAAACTTTAAGTACTCGACATTTTTCTGCTGGCATATCCCAAACGTTCTCTTTTAATAAAGTTTTAACGGAACTCTTAAACGTAATCATTGGCCAAACTTCACCCTCTGCTGGGGTTAATTGATTGGTAATATTTGCGGCGGTTTGATCGGGGGGCTGCACAATATCTAGTGATTTTTTCAAAAAATCAGCATCCATTTGCGCCTTAAAACTTGGATTTTTTAAATCTTCTAGAAATCTATCTACTTTATCCTTACCAATTTTTTGAGCGAGAGCGTCTTCATCAATATCTTCCATTTCAAAGTTTTCACCACGCACTAGCCGTGTTTCTAAGTATTCCAATTCACCTTTTTTAATATTTGATATTAAACTCTTAAAGGTTTCCCAACCATTTTTACTAAGTGCTAAAGTCGATTTTCCGTTTTTATTAGTAGTAAAACCAGGCCTATTCTCCTCCGTCGCTAGAAGTACATTACAACCACCAGACTCTACAATTAATTTCAACATCTGATCCGTTGCAAATTCAGCTTCTTTCGCTATATACTCTGGACTATTCATAAATTTCGGTTGATTTGGGCGATCAATTTTTGGCACAACAGCATCAATTAGCTGTAAACATCTAGAAGATAAGGCTGATACAAATATACCTCCGTTTACCTCGGATGATTTATCCAAAGAAAATACGACGGGAGCCTCCTCGGGCCTTAAAGCCTCTGCTTGTTTTGGCAGTTCATGTTGTGGGACAAAATGCTTCATCTTGCTTAAATTAAAACATCTAGATCTGTTGTCAACACATTTATTACATAAAAAAATATAACAACAAAAATAGCAAACCCACTTAATTCACGCTTTACCAAAAGTTATCTACAATTTAAAGGATGCAAACTTTACCCCAATCTATTCAAAACGCGATTGATGCTTTATCGGATTTACCTGGTATTGGCTCACGCAGTGCCGAGCGCCTGGTTTTCAATTTACTACGGAATGAAAGTGGGTTAGACCAGAAATTAGCTAAAGCCGTGGGCGCTCTAAAAGAAAATGTACGAGAGTGCCCTATATCGTTTAATTATTGCGATGGCGAAAACTGCCCTTTGGCCGTAAGTGCGAGCCGTAATGATCGAGTTTTATGTGTGGTCGAAACCCCAATGGATCTACTCGCCGTTGAAAGAACTAGTGAGTACAAAGGCCGTTATCATGTTTTACATGGAGCGTTGTCTCCGCTTAACAAGATTGGTCCCGAAAAACTGCGAATTAATGAATTATTAAATCGAGTGAGCGACAACGACAAAATTGATGAAATTATTTTGGCCTTATCGGGAAATGTGGAAGGCGACGCTACCGCTTATTACTTGATGGACAAGCTAGCAGAACGATTTAAAGGCCGTGTAACTCGACTGGCGCGTGGAATTCCAACCGGCGGCGATTTAGATTATCTTGATGCTGGTACGTTAAGTCGCGCTCTGATGGACCGAAGGGAGTTTTAAGAATTTGCTTTTAGATGTAAAATCTTTAAAAGTAAACTTAATGACTAGTAGTGCAGAAGGTTTCAGTTCTGAAAAACTTGATGCTTTTTTAGGTGTAATGACGGGCAATCGTGCCCTAGAATTTGATGGGATTTTAAACCATGTACCAACCCCTCAAGAACTAAAAGCAATTGAAACATTACTCAGCATGGTTAGAGGTGTTACAGTAAAAATTAATCATTTCATTCTCGACCAAGATGGCCCACTTGGTGCCGCCTACGAAGGTATTTCCGCGAGAGATCAAGCCAATATTGAAGCGCTAAATGAAAATAATATTAGCACTGCCATACTTAGTAATAATGCGAACCCAGAAAAAGTTTCTCAGGCTAGGAATTTAGGCATTCCTATTTTTGGTGATAAAAATAATTCCAAACCATTATGGACCGCCTACAAATCAGTCCTAAACCAGCTAGACTGGCCGGCACAAGAAACTGCCATGTTTGGTGATACCCCTGCCATGGATAAACCACTTTTAGGATTAGGCTCTTCTAACCTAAATGTTAAAGACTTGGCCGCTCTTAAAACCCTTTTAACTGGGTGGACAGCCGCTAACGCGAATGATTATACTGACAGAAAGTTAACTGAAACAGACTTTCATCCGAATCGAGATCAGGAACTGCTCGTCGCTAATTTTTTGGTGTTCCCCCAAAAAATGACACTAGGACGGGTTAACTTGAAAAAGGAAATGAAACGCAGATTTTTTAAGTTGCTCATTAATGCTCAAATAAAAGAAGTTTTAGAGCAGAACCAAAGCCTTATTCTTCCTCACCATATCGAACAAGGTTTAGCGGCTTAACCACGCTTTTTTCCACGCTCTCCACCATTGCACTTTTGGTATAAAGCTAAAAAACTAAGCCCAAACAACTAACTCTTTTAAAAGCACTTTTTTAAACCCGGTTGGTAAAATTTTAACTTCAGGGTGTAGACGTTCAAACACAGCCGCATTTAGTCGAGCCGATTTAGTTTGATCCACCATCCGACTCAAATTTTGTGGATCATTATGAAGCACCTTAACCGACGGTTCATAATAGAGTTTAAGGCCTTTTTTTTCTAAACGATAACCCAGCTCGCTATCTTCAAAGCCCCAACCACTAAATTGGTCTGAAAACCTTTCAAGATTTATAAATTTTGTTTTAAGTGAAATATTAGCCGTATAAAAATGATGCCAATCCGGTTTATAACCCGTATCTAAACGCTTGTAATCAAATTGGGCATTATGTTCTAACCATTGATGAAAAGGATCTGCTGCTAGTTCTGGCGTCCAATGAACACGGCCCAGTAAAGCTTCATTCTCCGCTGGATACTGTTGATGCCAAGTGTGGGTATAACTCAGCCAATAAGGATCTACGAGCGTGTCGTCTCCTAAGAAAGCGTCTATATCTCCACTCACGTTATCCAAACCTAAATTACGGGCGCCACTGGCATAAACTTTCTTGCCCGTTTCTAAAATAATGACTCTCGAATCATCTACGAAAAATGACGACGGCTTAACGCCATCAAAAACTACTATTATTTCAACTTCAGTCTGAGCAAAATTTTTACTCATAAAAAGAGATTCTATCACCGGCTTAAGAGTGGAACGACCGATTGTTGGTATAATAATTGAAATTTTCATAATCCAAAAACTACTCACGAATAATTATAGGACGTGTGTTTATATCGATATTAAAACCCGATCGCCAATCGTCACGATCACCACCCGTCACGGATCCAGAAAAATCGGTCCACACCCAATCGGCACTTTCTAACTGAGTGAGTAACAATTTATCCCCATTCTCATAACGCTCGCCAATTAACTGTATGGCCGCACCATCGTCATCAGACTTCCCCACAGAATCATTAACCAAATTCGCAATTCTAAGTTCTAACCCTCTTGATTCATTTGGCGGAATAATAAAATTCTCTAGTTCTATTCGAATAGATTGTGATTTTGAATCATTTCGGTTATCTGCCACTGAAAATATTTGATTCGTCGGCACTCCTAGAACGGTGCCATCAGCCCCAATTTCTACAAGACTAAAATCAGAGGCATTAAGTAAAGCTCCATTTTTTTTTTCCATACCAATCACTCGCATTTCTAGTGTCGCTCGACGTAACTGCGACGCATTATCGGCTGATATATTTTCTACTCGCATTCGATAAAACGCTTGTGGTGTCACTTGTGGTTCTTCTATTAAATTTTGTGGGTTAAAGTGTGAAATTTTTAACCCTGATAATCCTCGTGAAAAAATAGCCGGCCGAGACGCAGAAACGCTTACTTCTCCAAGCGAAAGCGTTTGATTTATTTGAGAAGCTACCACACCTTGAACCCCTTGCGCGCTATCTAGAATCCAACGAATACTGCTGTTTCCTTCTGAAGCGAGAGCGGGTTTAGGTTTGGCTGCGATACCAAAATTAAGAATCGTGCTACCAATGCTTAATGGCGACGAGGACAGATCAAAGTACAACTTCCCACTGTCGGTGGTAACACCAGACACCAACTCTGACGTTGGTCCCATTAGGGTATAAGTGTACTGCGAAGCGGCTTGTTTTTCATTTTCGGTTAACGTCCCAGACTGATCAACGTCCGTCACAAAGTAAAGCCCTGTCACCTGAACGGTATCATTGGTGGCACTTTTGAATAAATAGTGTGTTATGAATTTATAATCATCACCATCAATCAGTGTTTGGCTTGTTTCCACTCGTCGCTGATCAATTTCAAGTTTTACTGATACTGGCTCTGGTGGCGCTGGGCAATAAGAACGCACTGCCGCTTCAGTACAGTCAAAAAGTTCATACTGAATCAGATTGTTTTTACAGGAAAACGTAACATATTTATGACGAGAGGCCGAGTAAGTGTCCGTAAAAGTACGATCAAATAGGGTTTCGTTATTTTTTGTCCAAATAAAATGTGTCGTCCCAGCTGGGGTTGATAAAAATGAGCTATTATTACTATCACTGCAGTAAAAACTATGATCATCTTTCCCCTGCACGGCAGGGAGAGAGAGAAACATAAATATTGAAACGAGCAAAACTTTTTTCATTCCGTTAAAGCGTAATCTTTTACGTGAAAAATGGAATTTAAATAACATTAACTTCTGGTGTTAACTCTACGCCAAAACGATCTTTTACCGACGCCTGAATATCAAGAGCTAGCTGCCAAATATCGAGCCCTTTCGCCCCTCCATAATTTACAATTACTAACGGTTGATCTTTATGCACACCATAATTACCAAACGTTTTGCCTTTCCAACCAGCCTGATCAATTAAATAAGCGGCAGGCAATTTAAACTTCCCATCCACCACGGCGTAATGCGGCACGTCGGGGTTCGTGAGCTTAATTTGATCCAACCTATCTAGGCTTACTACCGGGTTTTTAAAAAAACTACCAGCA
>CAMZKS010000030.1 GCA_947311285.1 uncultured bacterium
AAAAACCAACCTTAATTGTTAACTGCGCGGCTTATACAGCGGTTGATAAGGCCGAAAAAAATAAAGATATTTGTATGAAACTCAATGGGGAAGCGGTTGAAAATTTAGTAAAAGCAGGGATTCCGATAATCAATTTTTCAAGTGAATATGTCTTTAACGCTCCAGCAGGGGTGGAGATTCCTGAAAACTATAAGCGTGATCCACAAACGGTTTACGGCCAATCAAAAGTAAAAGGAGAGGAGGCGCTAGAGGCTTCAAAAATTGATTGGTGGAACATTCGAACGAGTTGGCTTTGGGCTTCTGAGGGTAAGAACTTTGTTTCAACCATAAAGCGTTTGAGTGCTAAGTACGATGAGCTTAAAATTATAGATGACCAAGTGGGGCGACCGACTTATGCCCCAGAATTGGCAGCGTTTGTAACAGAGTACTTTGTGCAACCATTTTTAGATTCCGAGTTCGAACCAAGTTCGAACCAAGTTCGAACTCAAATGCCAGTAATAGGCCATTATCACCTACAAAACACCGGCATACCGGTTAGCTGGGCGGGCTTTGCTCAATATTTTTTAAATCAAGAAGCGTGGCATGGTAAAATAAAAAAAATCACTTCTGCCGAATATGGGGCTCCGGCCGTTCGGCCAAAAAACTCAATACTTAAAAATACTAAGTTAGGAGCTGAGATGGGTGACTGGAAAAAACGGTTTTAGAGACTTTTTAACCCCTTAATTCGACTTCACTATTCTCTTGACCAAATCGCCTCTTTCTTTATATTCACGCGCGATTTAGGTGTAATATTCGCATCAAAACAATCCACAACTAATTTTTAATTTCGAACGCCATGGCCAACGACACGAAACACTATCCTTTGGATAAAGTCCGAAATATCGGAATTATCGCGCATATTGATGCCGGTAAAACAACAACAACTGAACGTATCCTTTACTATACAGGTAAGTCGCACAAAATTGGTGAAGTACATGAAGGAGAAGCCACTATGGATTGGATGGAACAAGAACAAGAACGAGGTATTACTATTACTTCGGCGGCTACTACGGCGTTCTGGAAAGATTGTCAGCTAAATATTATTGATACACCTGGTCACGTGGATTTTACCGTTGAGGTGGAACGCTCAATGCGAGTACTTGATGGGGCTGTTACGGTGTTTGATGGAGTAGCTGGGGTTGAGCCTCAATCAGAAACCGTGTGGAGACAAGCGGATAAGTATAATGTTCCGCGAATGGCTTTTATTAATAAATTAGATCGAACAGGGGCTTCGTTTTGGCGCTCTTATGATTCAATTATTGATCGACTAACTAAAAATGCTTTCCCAATTCAGTTGCCGATGGGAATTGAACAAGGCTTCCATGGTATTATTGATTTAATTGCTATGAAAGCGATTACTTATCACGATGACCTTGGTAAGGATGTTCGAGTTGAGGAGATTCCAAATGAAGAGCTAGATTTAGCCCGTGAATGGCAAGAAAAATTAGTAGAAGCGGTAGCGGGTCTAGATGAAACGCTTATGGAGCAATATTTAGAAGGCAATGAAATTTCCGAGGAAGAGCTTAAAGCTGGGATTCGTCGAGTAACGGTTTCAGGCGCTTTTGTTCCAGTGCTTACCGGTACAGCCCTTAAGAATAAAGGAGTGCAACCACTACTTGACGCAGTGATTGATTATCTGCCCTCACCATTAGAGGTTCCAGCGGCTCAAGGCGTTAATCCTGATAACACAGAAGAAGAAATTACTTTTGAAGCTAAAGATTCTGAGCCGTTAGCGGCAATCTCATTTAAAATTGCAACAGATCCGTTTGTAGGACGAATTACTTTTGTACGAGTTTACTCTGGAGTGCTTAATTCTGGTGACACGGTTTTCAATCCATCATCTGGAAAAAAAGAACGGATTGGTCGTTTGCTTCAAATGCATGCAAACAGTCGTGAAGAAATTGATCGAATTCCAGCGGGTCATATTGGAGCGGTTATCGGCTTGAAAGGGGCGCGAACAGGAGACACTCTTTGTTTAGATAAAGCGCCGATTGTGCTTGAGTCTATGGTTTTCCCTGAGCCAGTAATTTCCATCTCGGTAGAACCTAAAACAAAGTCGGATCAAGAAAAAATGGGGATCGCGCTACAAAAACTAGCGGAAGAAGACCCTACCTTCAGAATTCGAACGGATGAAGAAACAAACCAAACTATCATGTCTGGAATGGGGGAACTTCATCTTGATATTTTAGTAGATCGAATGAAACGTGAATTTAAAGTAGAAGCTAATATTGGTCAGCCGCAAGTGGCTTACCGTGAGACTATTACAAAGGCAACAGAAGCTAAATATGTTCACAAGAAGCAATCTGGAGGGCGAGGACAATTTGGTGATGTTTCAATTCAAATCAAACCAGGAGAACCAGGTTCTGGCATCAAATTTACGAACACGATTAAAGGAGCTTCAATTCCAAATGAATATATTCCTGGTTGTGAAAAAGGTTTAAAAGAAGCCGTTACTCGTGGGATTTTGGCGGGTTACGCGGTAGTAGATGTGGAAGTTGAATTGTATGATGGTTCCTATCATGATGTAGATTCATCTGAGCTAGCGTTTAAAATCGCTATGATTAAGGCCTTCGAAGAAGGTGGTAAAAAAGCAGGGCCAGCGATTTTAGAGCCAATGATGAACGTTGAAGTTATCACACCGGAAAACTTCTTGGGTGATGTTATGGGGAATGTTTCTTCAAAACGAGGCTTGGTGCAAGAAATGGGTGACCGTGGAATGGCCAAGTTTGTAAAAGCCAAAATTCCGTTAGCGGAAATGTTTGGTTACGCGACAGAGCTACGATCTATGACACAAGGTCGAGCGTCTTACTCAATGGAATTTGGTGAATACTCTAAAGTGCCAAACGCCGTAGCAGAAAAAATCATTGAAGACCGAAAAGGTTAATAAACCTTTTTCTGTCATCCTCCGAAGGGAGGATCTTGAAATATAAAGTCTCTTGATAAAGAATGACGAACAAAAAAAGCCTCGCAATTTGCGGGGCTTTTTTAATATGAAATACACATTAACTATCGCCCCTTGCATTTCCCCACGAATGACTAAAATTTAGGGGTATGAATTACGGAAGAATAATCAAAGACTCGTGGAGTCTAACGGTCGAAAACCCTCGCATTAAATGGTTAGTATTAATTCCTAGTTTCTTTGGAGTATTAATTTTTACCGTTGAAATTGCATGGCAACTGTATTTATACGCCGATAAATATGACCTAATGGATATCACGGCCACAGAAGGTTATGGCATACTGCTTGGGTATGTGACGGATCATGGACTGTGGGGAGTCAGTATTATGGCAGCGTTGCTGATCGCCGTTTTTATGTTTATCGTGCCATTGTGGGTGCAAGGAACACTCATTTTGTGTGTACGGCATAAGTTCATAAGTCCTGATGTTAAGTTTTTACTAAGACCAAAGATGCTGAAAGGCTTTGAGTACTTTTTCCCTTTTTTTAAATTTGAATCGGCGACTTCTATTTTTTCGCTTCTATCTATCGCATTCTTTGCCGCCAGTCTTCATCGTTATTTTGAATCACTCTTTGAATTTGTTTGGCCAATAATGGTGGGTTATGCTTTTGTGGCGATGGTCGTAAACCTGTTTTTAAGCTTTGCCCCATTTTACATTGTGACCCAAAATATATCTATAGGTGAAGCTATTAAGAAAAGTGCGGCCTTGGTTTTTACGCATTTAGGAGAAACGGTCACTATTATGTTGCTGATGTTTTTGGTGAATTTTCGAATACTCCTTAATGTGATTGTCGTTTTAGGCGTGCCAATTGCGGTATTGGCCGCCTTTACTTTATTTAGCACTAAGACGGCCATTTTTCTTTCTGTTATTTTTGGTTTATTACTGGTGGGCTTGGCGGCTTATTTAACGGCGATCATGGCGGTTTTTATGACGGCTGTTTGGGCGCTTAGTTTCGAAGTGCTTAAAGCGGAGCATGATCAAATAATCGCCGTTGATGAAGAGTAAAACGCTTTGGTCTATGGCCGTCTGCTTAGCGGTGGTTTGTGCTTGGACGGCTTATAGCTATGTTTTAACCTCAGCCTCTAAAAGTCTTATTGGGGTGCAGGCAGGCGCCGTAGTTTTAGCTGAGTCAGGATTCCCTGTTTTGCATATTGGAGCCCTTGAGAATTTTGGTGATTTGGGCTTAAAAATTAAGTCTCAAGATTTTTTTGATTTAATCCAAGCGAGACTGGAACAAACGGTTCGTTATAACGGGCTGAGTTATACGCAAATTCAACCAGGTTTGTTTTTAGTAGTGCTAATGGGCAACGTGTATTTATTATGGCCGAACCTTTTGATCCGGAGAATTTAGCCGTAACGAAGGCCATAGATTTTGAGTCGGATTGGGTGGTGCTACAGCGCAGCAGTTTGTTGCCGGCTAATTGGCCCGTTCCAAGTCGCGGTTGGGTCGTGTTGGGCTCACAAATAAGTAAGAAGCTGAAAACACAGTCACTCGACTCAAAAAAGCCGATAGTAATGCCTAAGCGTGGTGGCACGGTGTGGCTAGAGAAAAAATTGGAATCAGATTGGGTCGTTATTAAACCCTAATAACATCTTTATACTTCCCTGAATTTAGTTCAGGGCCCAGTCAATTAAGGAATCGTTATTTACTGGATCCCAATTTTAAATTGGGAAAGTGAAATTATGACAAAAGTTTGTTTTTGTTTAAGCTAAAATTGATGCATTTTTCTGACAAATTGGCGGCCGTAATTAAAGCAAAAAATTCTTGCCTAATGTTGGGATTAGACCCTAATTGGGAGAAATTGCCAGTGCATTTAAAAATAGGCGATAGCTTGCAGCAAAAAGCCGATATTTATGAAACGTTTTGTACAGATATGATAGGCGCTTGTGCAGATAAAGTTTGTGGGGTTAAAATACAGATGGGTTATTTTGAGGCGTTGGGTTCAGTGGGAGTAAAGGCCGTAGAAAACATTATTGCCTTCACTCGAAAGAACCACAAAGAGTTAATTATTATGATAGATGCCAAGCGCGGTGACATAGGCTCTACTTGTGCTGCGTATGCGAAGGCCTATCTAGGGAATGGGCCATTGGGGGCAGACTCGGTAACGGTGCATCCGTTTTTAGGAGCAGATGGTTTAGAACCATTTTATGCTTATGGACCAAAAAAAGGGGTATTTGTATTAGTTAAAACCTCAAATCCATCAGGAAGTCAATACCAGGCTTCTATTTACGAACAAATTGCTAAAGACGTAGAAGTGGCTGGGAAAAGAGGCAAGAATGGCTGGTCTTACTTGGGAGCAGTGGTCGGGGCCACCAATGGAGATGAAATTGCGCAGGCGAGAAGCTTGATGCCTTCTACGTGGGTATTAGCGCCAGGCGTTGGCGCGCAAGGCGGAAAAATTGAAGATGTATTAGCTATTAGAGGTAAAGATGGACTAGGGGTTTTAATTCCGGTGTCTCGCTCAGTGCTTTATGCAGGTAATGGAGAAGATTATTTAGAGGCGGCTCAGGTAGAGATCGAGCAGTTATGGGAATCTCAAAAAATAAATTAACTTTTTAAACATATGAAAACGCTAGAACCAAATCAGCTTGTATATCCTACAGAAAAAAAATTATTTATAGTGTCGGCCATTGTTTCCGGATCGTTATGGTTAATTTTAACCGTTTTTACTTTAGGAATCGCATTGTTTTATGCACTATTAATAGCCCTATCAATTTTGTGTGCGCATGGTTACTTTTTAGCCAGCATTAAAGGGTACGGAATTCGAGTGAGCAAAAATCAGTTTCCAGAAATTTATAAATTAATGACGGACGCCGCAGCAGACATGGGGATGAAATACAATTTGCCCGAAGTTTATATTTACCATTTAGGAGGTGTTTTTAACGCTTTTGCAACGCATTTTGTTTCTCGTAATTTCGTTATTTTAACTACCGAGGCGGTCGAGGCTTGTGGAAAAGATAAAGATAAACTTAAATTTATTATCGCACACGAGTTGTGTCATTTGCAGCGAGGGCATACACGTTGGATGGCCTTTTTGGCTCCGTCTCGCATGATTCCATATTTAGGGGATGCTTACAGCAAAGCATGTGAATACACCTGCGACTCTCATGCAGCGTATTATGGAGTTAAAGATTTAGATAAATCATTAAAAGCTGTTTCTATGTTGGCAACAGTAAATCATAAGTTGTCTGATAAGGTTAATTTCAAAGCACTAGAAAATGATACGCGTAGTGTTAGCCGTGAGTTTTGGGCAACGGTCATGGAGATCAATTCGACTCATCCGATGACCGGTAAACGAATCCTTCATTTGCAACGATTGTTTGGCAAAGGAGAAATCCCCGTAAAAACAAAACGTAGCTTTTGGGGTATGTTGATGGCGGGAATATTTAATATGCGGTTTTTAGTAATTATTTACGTGGTTATTTTATTTGGGGTGATTGGGATGGCGGCGATTGAGAGTTATAAAACGCAATTAGACGAGTCATTAGAGGCCTACGAGAGCCATGAAGAATCCGGGGTGGGCTATGAAGATGATATTTCACCTGCGTGTGAGGCTTTGTATGATGTTTATTTAGAGACGGATTATGATTCAGAGGAAGAACAGTTGGCGGAGGCAGCCTATGATAAATGCGAACTAGAACAGTCTATGATTCAAAGCTGATCAAGACGGATTAAAGAACTATTTTTAAACAATGAAGGGCGCTTTCATTTAACGTTCATTTGTGTTATAATTGTCCTTAATAAAAACAAAAAAGCATGAAAATTGAATTCTCTGGTGCCGCACGTCACGTAACGGGTTCTAAGCACTTGTTACATCTTAACGGTAAAAAAATTCTGTTAGATTGTGGATTGTTTCAAGGGCGTCGTAAGCAGGCGGCAAAGTGGAATGCAATGTTCCCTTTTGATGCGAAAGATATTGATGTGCTGGTGCTTTCTCATGCGCACATTGATCATTCGGGTGCGATTCCGTTATTGGTTAAAAAAGGCTTTGAAGGCCCGATTTATTGTACGCATGCTACCCGTGATTTATGTGCGGTTATGCTTCGTGATTCAGCTTACATTCAGCAACGTGATGCCGAATATATGCGCGAAAGTGGGAAAGATCCAGAGGCGCAACCCTTGTATGGTATTGAGGATGCGGATAAAGCGATCGCTCAATTCCGGTCGGTTAATTATGATTACAAGTTCAAAGTGTCAGAGGGGGCGTTTGTGACTTTCCGCGATGCAGGACATATTTTAGGTTCCGCGGTTGAAGAATGGGAAATTCATGATAACGATACACATCAAGATATTCGTTTTGGTTTTACCGGAGATCTAGGCCGAAAAGATTTACCCATTTTAAAAGATCCCGTGCAGTTAGAAAGCCTAGACTTTTTGCTAACAGAATCAACGTATGGAGATCGATTACATGATGAAATTAAAGACGTAGAAGATAAATTCGCAGAAAGTTTAAATGCCGCTTACGAACGAAACGGAAAAATTATTATTCCGGCGTTTGCGATGGGACGAACGCAAGAAATTTTGTATATGTTGAAAAAGTTGGTGCTTGAGAAAAAAATTAAACCAATTCCAATTTTTGTGGATTCGCCATTAGCGAGTAGAGCATCAGAGGTCTTTCAAATCCATTCAGAGTGTTACGATGATGATATGCAAAACTTAATCCGCCAAGGGGTTAATCCATTTATTAGTGGGGAAGGCGTGCAGTTCACTGCGAGTGTGGATGAGTCGAAAGCACTTAATAAGTTTCCTGGAAGTTGTGTGATTATTTCAGCCAGTGGAATGTGTGAATTTGGACGTATTCGTCACCATTTATCAAACAGTATTCAAGATGATAAAAATTTAGTTTTGATTGTGGGGTTTCAAGCGGAAAACACATTAGGAAGAAAGCTCGTAGATGGAGAGGTAACGGTAAATATTTTTGGCGAACCACACACGGTGAACTCAGAAATTCAAATTTACAATGCCTTCTCTGGGCATGCAGACCAAAAAGGATTGCTACGATTTTCTCGTGATGCAGGAGATTTAAAAGACGTATTCTTAGTGCATGGTGAAGCCCGTCAACAAAGCGTATTGGCACATAAAATGAAAGAACTTCCGAATTTCAATGAAGAAACTGGAATTCATATCCCATGTCCGGGAGAAATTTATGAACTCACATCTGAAAAACGATTTATTAGGACGAACGAGGTGAATGAGATTTCTCAGCAGTTTGTTAAAGAATGTGAAATTCTAAGCGAAGAGCAGTAAAGATCTTCATCGTTTAAGTTTATTTATAAAAAGATCTCTAACCAAGAGGTCTTTTTTGTAGCCACTAAAAATAAATTTGTTCCCACTAGAATAGAGACAGCATAGGGTAATGTTTTTTGTGATTTATATTTTAAATAATAAAGCGCTTGTAGCGTTCCAATTACGGCAATAAAAGCATAGAGAGACACTAGTTGTGTTGGTATGAAGGGCATGCTAATAAGTATTAATAACTTGCTGTCGCCGCCACCAATAAATTTAAATTTCCATAAAATCAAACTAACAATAAGGCCAATAATAAAACTTATGGGGTCTAAATTTTGATTTAATATTTGCAAAAACAAGAGACCGATTAGACCGATTAAAACCAGTCGGTTTGAAATAGTTCTTGTTTGAACATCTTGCCAGGCGGCGAGACTAAGAATTAAAAGAAGCCAGAACATTTGTAGCGTGAGTAGCATGAAGTTTTGATGAAGAGCTAGGCCCGTTGTCGTTTGACCTTACCGCAGTTAGATCGTAATACTCAAGCGTACTTATTAACTCTTTCTTCATTATGAAAAACTTTTTACAAACTTGGCAAGAAGACAATTCGGGGCAAGCGCTTACAGAATACGCACTTATTTTAGCGGTTATCGCGGTGGCGGTAGTCGCGGTGATGACACTTCTCGGAGATCAAATAGTCTCGGTTTTTAATGGCGTACTTACCAGTCTTGGTGGAACCATCGCCTGAGCCCTATTTCTAATTACGAGTTCGAGCTCTAAAGTAAATATTTGTATTCAGAGTTCGAACTCTTAGTTCAAGGGATACTTGTGTTGACGAACACATTTTTTGCACTAGAATTAAGGGGTATGTTAAGTCGAAAAAAAAAGGCCCCTACCGTTAAAATTCCAAGCAGCGTTTTAAAGCGCGAAGCGGAGAAAGCGGCTAAGCGAATGATGGATGCCGAGCGTAAAAAAGAGCGAAATCGTGAAATAAAAGCAAAAGCGAAAGCGAGAGCTGCTAAAAAACTAAGTACAAAGAAACAAACAAAAGAAGATATCCAAAACTTTTTTAATCAAGGCTTTCAGCGAGAAATTCTGGGGTCAGGCTTAATTGGTGTGGGGCTGATTTTACTCACTATGTTTTTTAGTGATGCTCCGGCCGCAGAGTGGATTCACTATGAAATTTTTAGAGCATTATTTGGTGCTACTCACTGGTTGTTGCCGTTTGGCTTGATGGGGTTTGGGGGCTTACTGTTTTGGCAAAAAGAAATTCTGTTTCCGCCGCCACGAATTATGGCTTTGTTGTTTTTTGTTGTGAGTATTTGCGGACTCGCCAACTTGATGGTGTCTCACACCGACAGTCTCGCTTTAGAAAACCGCTACGGTGGAGCGCTTGGGTTTGCGATTGGGTTTTTCCCAAGAGAATATTTTGGAGACATGGTTGCCGGTGTATTTTTATTGATTATGTTTTGGGTGAGTGGGGTAATCGCTTTTGGAGTGAGTGTTAGAGAGTTATTTAAAAGTTTTTCGCAACCCTCAAAAGAGGTCGAAACGGTTACTATTAATAAAAAGGCTAAAGCCGTAGCGGGCACGAAAACAGTAGTATCTGCCGCGAAAGGGCGCTTTGAGAACGAAGTCGAAATTATTGATTCATCAGCCAAACAGGCATTGAATAGACCACAAAAAACAGTCGCACCTAAGCCGGTCATAAAAGATTTAAGATTAGAAGAAAAAGATAAATTGACCGAAGCCAAAAATAAGTCTTTTGCTAATTGGGAACCTCCATATTTAGATTTACTGGAGGGTAAAATATCGACTATTACGGTAGATGAGAAAAAGCTAAGACAAAAAGCGGAATCAATTCGTGAAAAACTCGATCAGTTCGGCATTGAGGTGACTATGAAGTCCGTGCACGTAGGCCCTACGGTAACGCAATTTACGCTGGATCCATCAGCTGGGGTGAAGTTAAACAAAATTACAACCCTTAAGTCAGACCTAGCCTTGGCCTTAGCCGCTCCAAGTGTTCGTATAGAAGCCCCTATACGAGGTAAGAAATTGGTGGGAATCGAGATTCCTAATGAAAAACGCGCGACTGTGGGTATGCGTGAAATTTTAGAATCTGATTTTTGGGAATCAGATAAGTCAGGGCTCAAATTAGCGGTTGGACGTGATGTCGCCGGAAAGCCGGTAGTGGTGGATTTAGCTAAAATGCCTCATTTACTTATCGCTGGGAAAACAGGGTCAGGGAAATCTGTAGCGATGAACGCATTTTTAGTTTCTCTATTATGGAATAACTCTCCAGAAGACTTGCGAATGATTTTGATCGATCCGAAGCGGGTAGAATTAGAGCCGTATAACAATCTACCACATTTGCTGACACCAGTGATTACCGAACCAGAAAAATCAGTTTCAGCATTGGCTTGGGCAGTGGCGGAAATGAATCGTCGTTATAAAGATTTTGCGGCAAGCCGGTGTCGTAATATTTCGGAGTACAACGAAAAAAATCCAGAGAAAAAAGAACCCTATATTGTGATTGTAATCGATGAATTAGCCGACTTAATGATGGTTGCGGGTAAAGATGTGGAAGCCGCAATTTGTCGAATTGCGCAAATGGCTCGAGCCGTGGGAATGCACTTAATTGTAGCGACGCAAAGACCATCGGTTGATGTAGTAACAGGACTGATCAAAGCAAATTTGCCCGCTCGTATCGCGTTTAGGGTGTCATCAGGGATTGACTCGCGGGTAGTTATTGATTGTGTTGGGGCGGAAGACTTACTTGGGTTTGGAGATATGCTCTATCTAGATGGAAATTCGGGAGACTTGTCACGCATTCAGGGCTTATATGTGGCCAATGAAGAGGTGGAGAGAATTACGAATCATATTAAGCTACAGTTTCCTGATATGGTTGCCAATGATGAAATCACAACTCAATCAATTCAAGGCATGGCGAAAGGCGGAGTATTGACTGCTAGCTTGGAAAAGGATGTAGATGATTCTAAGTTAGACGACCTATTTGAAGACGCGGTGAGCGTGGTACTTGAAACAGGGAAAGCTTCTGCGAGCTTTTTGCAAAGACGCTTAGAGGTCGGGTATGCACGGGCCGCAAGGTTGCTGGATCAAATGGAAGCTCGTGGCATTGTTGGCCCGGCGAGAGGAGCTAAGGCGCGCGAAATATACGGACGACAAGATTAGTTTTTAAAAAAATCATCAAATAGTGCTTAAATAAGACCGAGCTTTTTATAACACTTTTAATTATTAGGTGTTTTTTGTTGTATAAATTTTTTGGTTACGATCACATTAATTGATCAAAGTATTAAAATAAATGAAAACTTTGCATTTGACAATGCACCTACCTTCATGGTAAACCATCGCCTACCTACAAAGTATTATTTAAAACCTTTTTTATTATGAATTTTGCAAAGTTATGTTTTTTAACCGCCACGAGTTTTGGCTTAATGCTATTCTCGCAGGCTGAAGCAGCCGTAATTTCTGTGCCAGGAGATTATGCAACTATTTCGCTGGCGATTACGGCGGCGGCTTCCGGGGATGTTATTAATGTGGCAGATGGAATTTATAATGAAAACCTTGTAATTGATAAATCTTTGTCACTTATCGGGAATTCAGAAACGGGCGTTATTGTTAATGTTCCAGCAACTAATGTTCAAGGAATAGTCGTTAATGCGGGTATAAACAACGTGACGATTCAAAATTTCACGATAAATAGGCCTCTGCCTTTTGATACAAATCCTTTAATTTGTACTAACTGTTTTGGTATTAAATTTGCGGTCAATACCGGTGTTTCAGTGGATAGTGTGACCATTAATGATTCGGTTAAAACGGGCCTAATTCTGGATGCAGTTGATACCGCGAATATTACAAATATTACGGCGAATAACTCAATTACAGGAAATGGAATTTCAGTTACAGATTCTAGCAATGTGAATCTTTCTAACCTTACGACAGTTGGTAATGCGGGTTCAGATCTTGGCTTTTACACAAAGGTTGGAAGCTTATTAAACATAGTTTTGTCGGGCACAAATAACTTTGGGGGCACTCCTTTAGTGACTTATGTTAAATTGAATGGAGCGGACATAATGGATGTAGATGTAACGAATGATTTCTCTCATGAAGTATATGGAACGTGGATTGCCGGAGCGGCCTTACTTCCATTTTTCCCAGGAAATACGGCGGGTAACACCGTAAGAGGTATGTATACAGAGACTTTGGGTGCGGCTTTGGCTGGGGCGCCTTTCTTGGAGCGAGTGTTGGGAGATGCTGCAGGAGGCGGAGATGATCTTACACCTTTAGCTATCCCAGCCCTTTTGGCCGGATTATTGGCGGCACCAGATCCTAATACTTATTTAGATTTAAATCTGCCTAGTTCAGATAGAATTATTTCACCTGTAATTCTGCACGCATTAGATAATTCAATTACTATTCCAGACGAAGATCAAGTAGTAGCGCTTGGATATCAGGCGGCAGCACCGCAGTTCAATAGTTTAACCGTTACAGCGCAAGATTCTGGTGGGGCTGGAAAATCGGCAGTTCTTGGAACTTTCTATGTTGGGATTGGCGAAAAAATTCATTTTAACTTAGAACTTAATCCGGCAGATAGTGTGGGGACAGGAAATAGTTTTGTCCCTTTCAATATTGGAACGACCAGTGTTCAAACGGCGAACCTTATATCGTCTGCAACACCGATTACAAATAGAACCAGAACCTATAACGTTAATCCAGGAGAAAATGGACTTGTCGGAATTACAGGCGTTACATTCTTTGATGCGGTAGGGCTTTCAATTGAAAACCTACCAGGAGTCTTTCCTGCAACAAATATTGTGGTTGATACAATAGCTCCGAGTATTTTGAGTGTGACTCAGGTTGGTTCTGGTAGCTGGCCCCGTTTTGTAAAAGCCGGTGAAACGGTTACTTACAATATTACTTACAGTGAACCAGTGACCGTGAGTGCAGTAAACACTAGTAGTAGCGCTAATAACGCTACTGGAGCCGTAACAGAAGTAAGTGCGGCTAGTAGTGCAACAGACACGTTAATAGTGACGGTTCAAGTTGGAGACAATGGGATCATCACTCCAACAGTAGATTTTGATATTACGGATATTGCGGGCAATGTAACGACTATTACCAGCCTTGGTGCTATTACGGGCGGAGGCAGTGGAAATGTGATTGAGGCAGACACAACGCTGCCAACACTTACAAGTGTTTCAATTAGCTCAGATAATTTAAATAGTGATTGGGCCAAAACAGGCGACACGATTACTTTAAGCTTTACGGCGGACGAAGATTTAAGAAATGGAAACGTAGCGGTGATGATTCTTGGTCAGGTTGCGACTGTTACTCCTGGTTGCGGGTTTGGCACTTGTACCAGTTACACAGCGTCGATTACAACAAATGGAACGGAGCTAGAAGGAGTAGTCCCTTTTACTATTGATTTCTTAGACCAAGCCGCAAATGCGGGATTACAAGTCACGGCCACAACGGACGCTTCAATCGTGACTTTTGATAAAACCGCGCCAACGTTACCATTGGTTTCTATTGCGTCTAATAACGCGCTTAATACGGGATTGGCAAAGTCAAATGATACTATTACCATTACCTATACCGTAGCCGATAACTTAGCAACAAGTGCAACTATTAGCGGTGGGCCAACAATTCTAAGTAGTCCTGCCGTGAGTAGCGGTGTTGTTGTTGGTGCAGGGAACACAATTTCTAGATTTACAGATGGCTCTGAAACTTCAGAAGTAGTCGCTCCATTTAGCTTTTCTGTTCAGGATCAAGCAGGGAATGTCAGTGCGACAACAACCGCCACAACTGATGGGAGTGAAGTTAAATTTGATAGAACTAATCCAATTGTGACGAATGTTGGAATCTCTGCTACGAGTGCAGATTTAAGTGCCTTTATGGGAGACGTTCCAACTTATTATGCAAAACAAGGCGACACCTTGGATTTTGTGTTGCAGATTTGTGATTACGTTGATTCTAATACAAATCCCCCAACGGGAACGATTTTTGGAGCGGCGGCAACATTTGTAGATCAAGGGTTAGTAGGCGCACCAGGAAACTGTACCACGGGGGCTGGAAATCTTTCTCAATTTAGAGAGTGGAAAGTTAGCATGGTCGGTATTGATGGAACGGAAGGAGTGATTTCATTTTCAGTAGATGGAAAAGATAATGCCGGTAACACACTTGTTCCGTCCATTACCGTTACGACAAATGGTTCTTCTGTGATTTTTGATAAAACAGATCCAACCGTTCCAACCGACATGGTGGATCTTGGTGGAGCGGCAACAGCGGGTTACAAGCCAGCGCCAAAGGCGGATCTTTACACTTGGGCAAACGATGCGGATCCAGCAGGAGGAACGCCACAATCAGGGGTTTATCAGTTTGATATCCGTTACAACAATGTAAACACAGGAATTAACGAGATGGTAACGCTTACGACTCCAAATCGAAGTTTTGCACCAACGCTGATGATTCCAGATTTAGCCGCATACACGGTTAATATGAATGTACGTGATAAAGCGGGTAATGCGTCTAGCGAGCAAGTAGTTTACACGCAAAAATATGGAATAGAAGTTACAGGGACAGTGGTTGATGCGGAAACTGGAGCGCCAATTGAAGGCGCGATTGTGGCCGTAATTGCACCGGCGGGAAGTACTTGTAATCTGCCGGGGCAAGAAGTTTGTACGGCGGGAACCGATGCAGCGGGTAAATACACAATTACCGTTGCCCCTAATACACAGTACAAACTGGATGTAACTAAAACGGCTCGTTACTACATCGCTAAATCAGATTTAACGGTGACAACAACCGATGTGGTTTCAAACGTGTCACTACAAGCGGTAGCCGAAGGGGAAATCCAAACAGGAAATCAAGGAACAGTGATTACAACAGATGCAGAATTTAGTCTTAATGGTATAGAGCAAACCACTTACCTTACCGCATTTAGTCAATCCGGTGAAATTACTACAAC
>CAMZKS010000031.1 GCA_947311285.1 uncultured bacterium
AGTGATAGTAAAATTGCTCTAGAAGATTGGGAAGACTCCATGGATGGGGTTAATAAAATTGTCACCCCAGAAACCCGTGTCGCCTATAAAAATGTTGATTGGGACAACCTTCCTCGCCACAACATGGCGCTTTACTGCCACGACTGCCGAGCGATTGTGCCAGCAGAACTAAGGACTTTTGGTCGCCGTACCCGCGAAGTTTGTGGCGAATGTCGTTCTAAAAAAATCTCTAAAGGTCGAGAAGATGCTCTTAAAGTTTTTTACCATTTAGTGGATAGAGACGGAGTAGAAATAGAACAAAAACCACGACCAAAGCGTGATTTCAGTAAATCAAGCGATCGACCGCCAAGGCGTAATAACCACAAAAGTCAGAAAGGCACGAGCAAAAATTACAAGGGTTCAAATCCCCGACCACAAAACCCACGAAAATCCGCTTAAGCGGAGGCAAAAGGTAAAAATGATCACAATTGTATACACCCATAGAACAATCTATAACACGACATAAGTTGTTTTCAATAAAATATTTGACGTAAAAACATACAAAGTGTATACTTCCGTATGCAATGAGTATTTCAGAACTTGATTCCAAACAAGCCCTGGCCGTGAAACATATCCGTAACTTTTTAAATCAAAACGGACGCATGCCATCGGTACGAGAGCTTATGCAGGCTATGGAGTATAAATCTCCACGCTCGGCCTCTCTTATGCTAGAAAAGCTAGTAAATCGAGGCGTGCTAAATCGGTGCCCACAAACCCGAAAGCTTAATTTCAACGACGGCGTTCTTGCTCAATCAAGTAACACGAGCACTGTCGAAATTCCTTTAGTAGGCACGACCTCTTGTAGCGGCCCTATTTTTGCCGAAGAAAGTATCGAGGCTTACTACCGTATTAGTAGTCAGCTGGCCCCAAGTGGTAGCCAATACTTCTTTCTTAAAATTCAGGGAGACTCGATGGATCTTGCCGGCATTGCTGATGGAGACATGGTGCTCATCAGGCAGCAAAACACAGCTAAGTCTGGAGACCTAATATTGGCACTCATTGATGATGAAGCCGCTATTAAAAAATTTATTCCAGAAGACGGCATCGTTATTTTAAAACCGTGCTCAACCAATCCAGAGCACAAATCTATTATTCTTACACATGGCTTTGAAATTCAAGGCGTTGTTGTTCGTTCTTTTTCTAATCTTTAAACACCCATAAAATGTTTTTTACTTACAAACCAACAAAATTCAGAACTCACAGTCGATTACCACAATCTCCTCGTACTAAAGTACGCCTTCCAAACAAAAAAGTTAAATACTCAAATAGCGCCTTTGCCCAACAAAGCCTGGTTCGAGCTTAAGATTTCATGAAGTCAGGCGCTGGCTTTTTAACTCAAAACATTACTAATAAAATTCTAAACAATAACTCAAAATAACATGGCCAAGAAAGAAAACAATAGCGGAAAACAAGAAGCACTGAAATCTGCTCTAGCACAAATTGAAAAAAACTTCGGTAAAGGAGCGATCATGCGAATGGGAGACCAAGAAATTGTAAAGCTCCCCAAAGTTTCTTCTGGTTCAATCTCAATTGACTTAGCCCTTGGTGGCGGATATCCAAAAGGACGTATTATTGAAGTTTATGGACCAGAGTCTTCCGGAAAAACAACGCTTTGTTTACACGCTACGGCAGAATTTCAAAAAGCCGGTGGCATCGTAGCCTTCATCGATGCAGAGCACGCCCTCGACCCGGCCTACGCCGCAAAGGTAGGCGTTGATATTGATAATCTGCTCCTTTCACAGCCCGATTCAGGTGAACAAGCGCTTGATATCTGTGAGGCCTTGGTACGATCTGGAGGGGTTGATTTAATCGTTGTAGATTCGGTAGCGGCTCTAACACCTCGAGCCGAAATTGAAGGTGACATGGGGTCTAGTCATATGGGCTTACAAGCCCGTCTTATGAGCCAGGCTCTAAGAAAACTTACGGCCACATCTGCAAAAATGGGGACGACTATCATCTTTATTAATCAGTTGCGGATGAAAATAGGCGTGATGTTCGGAAACCCGGAAACCACCACAGGAGGAAACGCTCTTAAATTTTATGCCTCAGTTCGAGTCGAGGTTCGTAAAGGGGCAAAATTAGAAACGGGCACAGGGGATGATAAATCCGCTCACGGAAATGAAGCTCGTATTAAAATTGTAAAAAATAAAGTCGCCCCACCCTTTAAAACAACCACGGTTGATATCATCTTTAATGAAGGGATTTCTAAGGCAGGAGACCTACTTGATGTCGGTGTAAAATTAGAAATCATTCAAAAGGCAGGCGCATTCTATAGCTATCTAGACACCAAGCTGGGGCAAGGAAAAGCAAAATCTGTTGATTTCTTGAAAAATAATCCAGACCTCATGGCAGAAATTGACGGTTTAGTTCGAGAAAAAGTGGGTGTTTAAAAAATAAACGCAATTACCTCCTCCTAAACAGGGTAGATTTAAATTTATCAAGAGAATGCGCCTTGAGATATTAGGAGGGGAATTAAAGCCGTGATATATTTGTTATGATCTATTAACTACAGAAATATTATGGCCTTTAAAGTTGATCCGTTACCGTACGCCTATGATGCCCTCGAGCCACACTTTGATGCTCGAACGATGGAGATTCATCACACGAAACACCACGAAGCTTACGCTGCCAAAGGCAATGCAGCGGTTGAAGGAACAGAATGGAGTGATAAAACTCCTCGAGAGATTTTAACCAATGTTGATCATTTGCCCATCGACAAAAAATCTGCGATCGTGAACAACGTGGGTGGATTTTGTAATCACAATTTATTCTGGTTGATTTTGTCTCCTAATGGCGGTGGGAAACCTCATGGTCGTTTAGCCCAGGCTATTGATGACACCTTTGGTAGTTTTGAAAAAATGAAAACCGAGTTTGATGCCGCTGCGGCCGCTCAGTTTGGTTCTGGGTGGGCATGGCTGGCCATTAAAGATATGAATCTTAAAATTATCTCTACGGCAAACCAAGATTCACCCTTAACCCTCGGTTACAATCGAGTTATTGGTTTAGATGTTTGGGAGCACGCCTACTACTTAAAATATCAAAATCGACGACCTGACTACATCAACGCTTTTTGGAATTGTATTAACTGGGAACAAGCCGAAACTTTTTATAAACAAGGTGGCGTTTAAGCACTTTGCACATGAGAAACTTCGTCAACCTTGCGACGTAAAAACCACATCGCTAGAATCGCTATTAAAAAAGCAATCTCGGGCTTCAACCACCCCAATACCAAGTTAAAAATGGCGTGTAACAATACGGCCAAAAACAAACCCTCTAAAACTACAGCCCGAGCGCTATGTCCCTCAAAACTTACATGGTGCTGAAATAACAAATGCTCTCGGGTTACGTGAAAAGTTAAAATTCGACCCAACTGCTGCCAACTCAAAGGTTTTAAAAACACCCAAAGAGGCGATTCGTGTGCCTGTTTATTAATGGTACGAGACAGATAGGCGGAGGCATAAAAGAGCCCAAAAATGGCCATGGTGACTCCATGCAAAATGGTAGAACTCCAAAACCGCCCCTGCCAAGTCAACCAGAAATCAGCGCTAAATTCGGCAATGGCGTGAATTTTTGTAAGATACACTAAGTTTTCGGCCATCGCGAAACCCAAGCCCACCGCAAACCCATACACCACACCC
>CAMZKS010000032.1 GCA_947311285.1 uncultured bacterium
CTTAAGAGAAAAATTTAAAGATTGCGAAAACTTCAGAGTATTTGACGGTGATGCGGGCCGTAACTTTAAAAATATTTTAGAACCTTGTTTAAAACAAGGGGCTCACATTGAACAAATTTTTGTAAATTTTCCAGACCCATGGTTTAAAGACCGTCATAAAAAACGACGCTTTATTACCACTAAGTTTTGTAATGAACTGGCCACCTGGCTGCCAAGCGAGACTGAGATTGTGTTTCAAACCGATCAACAATTTTTATTTGATGAAACTTTAGAATACTTAAGCGAAACACCATACCAAAGCATAAAACGGTTTGAAGGTTCTGTGCACGGTATTCCAACCGACTGGGAAAAGATAAAACTAGCCAAAGGAGATAAAATTTGGCGCATGAAGTTTACACGTTAAAAAAGCTGGGGCGCTCGGGGTTTAATCCGAGCGCCAAAGCCGTTCTTTTAGGTATTTAAAAACAAGAGTCCTCCCTTTCCCGTAAAGTATAGCAGTGTCACCGCCGGGGTGTAGTGCCATAGTTTTTTGTACCAATGCTTCTCAGCATTGGGGTCAAAATGTGTAGAAAAATTAATTAAAACAATAATTATTGGTGCTAAATATGCCCATGGGGGCATATTTATCAGGATTGGAGTGATGCTTGAAAGTAATCCTAGAAGGATTAAAACAAAAATGAGGGTTTCCCATTTTTTCGTTAGATCGATTTTTTTGATACTTTTTCATTTAGGAATAAAATTCCTAACATGGACACTATCTGTGCCCCTTGGATCATAAACATATCCCTTGTCTCCATTTTTAAAAGAACGGCTGTCAATTGGCACGACAGCAGCTCAAAGTTTCAATTTTTGGCCAGTGCCGATAGCCGTTTGACGTAATACATCTAAAGGATATAAAAAAAAGTCAAGTCCTTAAGACTAAGAAAGCCTGAGAAATTAAAAGCAAAAGGCCTCATAATACGAGGCCTTTTTTCTTCTTAATTCTCAAACCAGCATTTACCTTGCCACCCCCTCAAACCTTGAATCTCGAATCACAATCACTTTAACTTGTCCTGGATACTGCATTCCGCTTTCAACTTTTTGAGCAATCTCAAGCGCTAGTTTTTCAGATTCAACATCCGTTACCTGCGCCGCATTCACAAACACTCGAACTTCACGCCCAGCTTGAATGGCAAACACTTTCTCTACGCCTTTAAACGAGCCGGCAATAGATTCTAACTCTTTAAGACGCTTAATGTACTTTTCCATGGTTTCACGACGCGCCCCGGGGCGCGAAGCAGAGATCGCATCTGCCGCCTGCAAGATACGCGCTTCAAGTGATTCATAAGGAAAATCTTCATGATGAGATTTCATCGCTGTAACCACCGGTTCTTCAATGCCAAATTTCTGTAGAATCTCCATTCCAATCACCGCGTGCCCACCTTCTACTTCGTGCGAAACGGCTTTCCCAATATCATGTAACAAACCCGCTTTTTTCAGCATTTCTGGGTCTGAACCAGGTAAGTAATGCGCAATACCTTCGGCTAGGTAGGCCACTTCGATTGAATGCTGTAATACATTTTGTCCGTATGAACTTCTAAATCTAAGTTTCCCCACTAATTTAAGAATCGCTTCTGGCAAACCCGAAACGCCAAGCTCTAGGGCTGCTTTTTGACCGATTTCAATCAACAGCTTTTCTCCTTTGCTTTCGGCTTCTTGCACCGCTTCTTCAATTTTAGAAGGATGAATACGTCCGTCTTTCACAAGGTTTTCAAGTGCTATTTTCGCAATGAAACGTCGGAACGTGTCGTACGAAGAAAGGGTGATAGTGCCTGGCGTGTCATCGACAATAACATCCACGCCCGTCAACATTTCAAAGGCATTAATATTACGGCCTTCTCGACCAATAATTTTTCCTTTAATATCGTCTGAATCAATTTTCACGACCGTCACCGTAGATTCTGAAGTTACATTTGAAGCAAACCGCTGAATAGACTGCACAATAATATTTGAGCCCTCTTCATCCGCCACTTTTTCAATCGCTTCCACTTTACGTCGCATGGAATCGGCTAATTCTACTTCACATTGCTCTTCGACACGAGCCATAAGAAGGGCTTTCGCTTCTTCTTTTTTAAGTTGTGCAATTTTTTCTAATTCTTGATTTTGTGCATCTAAACGAGATTGTAACTCTTCTTTTTTTGCATCTAAATCTTTAACAGACTGCAGGTATTGCTCACGAGCTTGCTCGGTTTTATCGGCCTTCACTTCCAATTGCTCCTCTTTACGAATCAACCGCTCATCTGCTTGTATTTGCAGATTTTGCAAGCGATCGCGCATTTGATTTTCTTCACGTTTCGCGTTCTCTCTCAACTGATCTGCGTACTTACGTCCGTCGGTTAAAATTCTTTCCGCATCAACTTCCGCGTTCTTTCGTATTCGCTCCGCTTCTCCTTTAGCAGTTTCTTCGAGTAGTTTGGTTCGCGGTCGTACAAATAGGTACGACACTACAGAACCCAGGGCGGCGCCCCCCAAGGCCAAAATAATATAAAAAATGTCCATTGCTTGAAATAAGATTAAGGAATGAAACGCTTCGAAATTCGCCTAAAGATTGTTCTATGCTCTCTGTGGACACAAAAACCCGCAAACTCTGATGCAAATCAGTGATCAAGCAATATAAAAAATCTATAAAGTAACGAATCAAAATCATCTCAAAGCCAGTCTATCAAAGGCACATGAAAAGTCAATTTGAGAAGCCCTCTTAAAAGTTCAATAATAGAAGCGACCACTTGGAAGAGTTAAGATGAGAGAGTGTAACGTAACTCACTTAACCCCAAGTAGTCATGAAAA
>CAMZKS010000033.1 GCA_947311285.1 uncultured bacterium
ATTCGCGTCAAATTAAGGCGCAAGTATTGCTCGATCATCCAAGTGATGAAGTGCACTTGCATGCGGTAATGGCGTTGGCCAAACTAGGGGATGAAGATTGTGTCCCGTGCTTGATGGATTTACTCTTTAATGAGGATAGTCAGCTAGCGCAAAAAACGTTCTTTATGCTTAAGCGCGCGCCAAAAATTTTAGAAATTGTAAAACGAGAAATACAAATTGAAGTTTCGGCCAGAGTCGGGGACGTATTGATCGCTGAAAACTGTAAACACCCAACGGATCTAAAATTAGTGCATGAGGATCTTCGTCATTACCTCAAAAGACTTTATCGTTTAGCCGAGCGCTATGATGACTTATTGTGGCTCGAGGGGGTTGCCAAGTAGTTAATGGTTTATTTGATTATTAATATGTGATATTGTGTGTGTAAAATTAACTCATCAATACACATGTTAAAAGATATGTTTACGCTTACGGGTCGCTGGAATCGTTTAAATCGACAACGATTTTTTGGTTATGGATTGCTACAAGGGGTTTTGACCACCGTGCTATTTGGAGTTATTGGTTTATTATCGGGAACGGCCTACGACAATGCAGGCTTAATATATATGATTTATGCCGTAATGTTCGTGGTATATGCGGGGGCGGTTTGGATAAATATTTGTTTAACCGCGAAGCGTTTACATGATTTAGATAAAAGTGCGTGGTACTTTCTGGTTTATTTAGTTCCAATTGTAGGGTTGTTCTTTATTTTTTACCTGTGGTTTGCCAAAGGCGTGGTAGGGGATAATCAATATGGCCCAGATCCCTTAGATCAGGCTTAAAGCGCTTTGATTTCAAACAGAAATAACAAAGGCGTCGCTTCATTTGGAAGGGCGCTTTTTGTTGTCTTATAAAAATAGCATTTCTATAGTTGACATTTGCGCGAACACGAACACAATCTGCCCGATTAAAATCCTTAAATATGACACAAGATAATTTTGTAACTCAGATTTTGGCCGCAGAGGAAACGGCAAAGGCCGAGGTGGCGAAGGCTCGTAAGAAGGCGTACAACGACTTAGCTCAGTTTGAAAATAGTCTCGAAAAGAACAGAGAAGCGGCGCTTGAAGAGCAACGTGAAAAATTTCGTGCTAAATTAAAAATTCGACAGGCGGAAGCTAAGACACAGTACGAAACGGCTATTGCTGATGGAGAGAGAGAGGCTTCTCAAATCAGAAAAGAGGTTGAAGGTAAGATGGGGAAACAACTTGCCACGACTCAAGCGTACTTTATTAACGAACTTATTGCTTAATGTCTAAAGTAGATTTAAAAAAAATTCGAGTTACCGGCTTTAAACGCCATTACCGTATTTTGATGCAAGAATTGCATCAAAGTGGGATTATTCAATTGTCGGAAAACAATGCCTTAAGCCAGCAATCTGTTGGGAAGGGTTTTGATGAACACTATGGAGCCTTTGATACGGCGCGAACAGAGTTTGCTCTTAATTTCCTTCGTCCGTACGAATCTAAGACTTCGAAGTTAGACAATCTTCTGTCTGGAGGAAAGGTTGTGTTGACATCGGCCGAGATGAAAGAGCGACTTAAGGGATTCTCTGGTGAGGCGGAAGAAGTTATATCAAGTTGCGAAGCGCTTTCGGCCTCTCTATTAAAAGCTAAAAACGAATTAGCTGGATTACCTCGGGTATTGGGACTTGTTACGAATCTTAGAGGTTTGCGCTCAGGGGTTCAGTCTGATTTTAATACCGCAACGACTACGACCTGGATTGGGAAAATACCGTTACTAGAGAAAGCGGCACTTATGCGGGCGCTTGCCTCTGAGTCAAATTTATTTGATTTAAGTTTATTGGGGGAAACTAAATTAGAGGCTTATATTCGTGTAACAACTTTCAATGATATGGCGGGAGGTGTGCAATCTCAATTGCATGATGCCGGTTTTGAAGCTATTGATTTAGCTACAGAGTTAGAGGGCTTTGTGGGGCAAACTCCTAGAGAAATTAAAACCGTACTAAAAAAACAAGAAAAATCATTGAATGCTGAGATTGATGCGGCTCAGGCGGAGGCGAAGGCCTTGGCGGTTCATGTTCGAGACTTGAAAATACTGGCCGAGCACCAAGCCTGGCAACAAACAAAGAATGAGGCACAATCTATGATGTTTTTGTCAGAGAAAACATTTTCATTTGAAGGCTGGATTATTGCTTCGGCTTTAGATGATTTTAAGGGATGGGTTAAGAATGCCTTTGTTGGTGAAGTGGTCGTCGAGTGTGTTAAGCTTGAAGGTGGAGAAGTTTCGCCGTCCTTACTTTCGAATAATTTCGTGGTTAAGTCGTTTGAACCGGTCACGGAAATGTACGGGATGCCACAAAGAGGGGAATTTGATCCAACGGTTTGGTTGGCACCTTTCTTTCTTATTTTCTTTGGCCTGTGTTTGTCAGATGTCGGGTATGGCGGAATATTAGTACTTGCTGCGGCATTTTTCCTGATTTTCGGAAAATTGAGTGCTGCGGCTAATTCAAGCCTTCGGCTGTTGCTTTACTGTGGATTAGCAGCTATTGCCGGTGGCGTTGTTCTGGGAGGGTATTTCGGTTTAACGGCCGATCAGTTTTCAGTTATGGTAAATCCGGAAACCGGTAAATTTTATGGACAATTACTAACGCCCACTGAGGGAGCTGGTCCAATTGCATTCCTGGTTTTGTCTCTGGCAATCGGGGCTGTTCATTTATTGTTTGGAATGATTTTAGCCTTTGCTCAACAAATAAAGAATAAAGATTATAGTGGTGCTTTTCTTGACACGGCTATGTGGGTCTTCATGTTAATTAGTATTGCGCTTTATAGCTTGGGGGAAATGATTGGTTTAGATAAAAGCTTGACAGCGAACCTTTGTATCGCGGCAGCCGTTGGGTTAGTGCTTACGCAGGGGCGAAGTCAAAAAAATTGGTTTTTAAAACCGCTTTTTGGAGTTCTCGGGCTCTATAATATTACGGCTTATCTATCAGACTTACTAAGTTACTCGCGAATCATGGCGCTTGGTTTAGCCACCGGTGTTATTGCTTTTGCTATGAATCTTACGGCTGAAATTTTTAGCGGGATGATGCCACATCCGGCTTTAGGTGTATTAGTGGCCTTGGTGGTGCTTTTGTTCGGACACAGCCTTAATTTTGGTTTATCTCTTATGGGCGCCTTTATTCATTCTGGTCGTCTTCAATTTATTGAATTCTTTGGGAAATTTTACGATGGGGGGACCGATAAATTTAAGCCGTTTCAGCGACGGGCTAAATACCTAACAATAGAAAGTTAAGCCGTTCATCTAAAACCGCAATAATACAGGCTTAAAGAGCGCTCAAGGGCGCTTTTTTTTGTTTTAAAAAGTTAGTACGAATTACAGGGTTTTTTAGTTTGACATTTTGTGCTGATTTTCGAGAATGTGGCTGATAAAATCATTTCTTATTATTTATTAATTCACAATATGGAAACAGCAGTATTAATGGCAGTCATCGGAGCCGGTCTTTCAATCAGTCTTGCAGGAGCCGGTTCATCTATTGGAATTGGAGCTGCCGGGGTTAAAGGGGCGGGTATATTTGGAGAAAATCCAAACTTGTTCGGGAAGGTGCTTCTTATGATGCTTTTGCCTGGTTCACAAGGGATTTATGGGCTGTTGATCGCTATTTTGATTCTTAATAGTATGGGGGCCTTATCTGGTAATATCGAAATTACGGGTGTTGAGTCTATGAAGTATTTGGGGGCTGGTGCCATCATGGGGTTAACTGGTATATCTTCAGCGATCTTCCAAGGGCGAGTTGCCGCAGCCGGAATTGCTATGCTTCCTCGAGCAGAGGAGTTGTCTGGTAAATTTATTATGCAAGCCGTTGTTGTTGAAACTTACGCCATCTTTGGTCTTCTTATCGCAGTACTTCTAGTGCTTCTATAAACACAATCACATTAAGCCTTAACCTTAAATAACACATGTCTTTACAGGATATTATAAAAAAAATTCTCGCAGATACTCAAGGGGATCTACAAGCAATTGACGCAGAGTCGGCGGATAAAAAGAAGCATCTTGAATCTTTGTATGCAGAGAAAAAAGAAGCGGACAAAAAAGACTTGGAACTTAAAGCGGCGGTCGCTTTAAAATCAGTAGAGACTAAAACCGCTTCAATGGCTCGTCGAGAAAATGCGAAAGCCATTCAACGAGCTAAACGCGAGTTGTTGGATGAAGCTTTGAATAAGTTTCTGACAGCGCTTCAGGAGGCTGATGATAAGCTTTACATTCAAGTATGTGAAAAGTTGATTGCTGCGCTACCTTTCAAAGAAGGTATAATGATAGTGCCTTCAAGTCGAGAGGCTCTAACAAAGAAACTGGTACCAACATTTGAGGTGAAAACAACAAATGATTTTAAGGGCGGTTTTAAGGCGATTTGTAATGGCTCTGAAATTGATAACTCTTTCGAAAGTTTAGTGCGTTCGGAATATCGTGCTGATCTTGAAATGTATTTAGCCGATCAACTTAAGTTAGTTTAGTTTTAAATAAAATATGTCAGATTTAACTAGTATTTGTGGTCAAATTCAGGGCTTAGCGCCTAAGTTGCTACAGCGTTCTCAAATTGACCGTATGGTTGGGGCCGAAAAAGCGGAAGACTCTTTCCGCATTCTTTGTGAGCTTCAATATGCGGATTACATTGATCAGCATACAGATATTACAGATTTTGACGTAATTATTACGCAAGGTTTATTTGAAACTAAAGAGCTTATTAGTTCCGGAACAGATGGTCACGTAGTCGAAGACTTTTTATCGCTGCCCTTTGATATTAATAATTTGAAACAAGCGCTTAAGCAGCGTTTAATCGAAAATAAAACAGAATTCAACGTAGGCGCTAGTTTTTCAAAACTAGGCGCCTTAACGGCGGCAGACATTCAGGAAATTGTTTTTGATAATGTGTCTTCTAGTAATACTTCAGAAGTTGTTTTAAACGCCGTCTCGCAAATTATTGCGGATTTCACAAAAGATGTAAGCGTACGTGATATTGAGTTTGCATTAGATAGAACGTTGTTTTTAGCTTTAGCCGATCGTTTAAGAGTAAACCCAAGTCCGGTTTTAAGTGAGTATCTAACCCTTTGGGCCGACACAGTGCAAATTCGGAATTTAGCCCGATCAGTGTTAGTCATAAAAGAGGCCTTACCAGAGGCGGCTTTTGTTTCTGAGATTACAATTTCTTATGTTTCTGTTGGGAAAGTAGAAACTTTAGCGGACTTTAAGGGAGTGCTTGAAAAATCGCGTTTCAGTGCTTTGTCGCCAATGATTGATGAGAATGCAAGTCCAACAACACAATTATTGATAATTGAAAAAACGTTGGATGCGGCAATAGATTCATTC
>CAMZKS010000034.1 GCA_947311285.1 uncultured bacterium
CTGAGGCTCGTAAATATCGTTTGAATTTGATTATGGCGCATCAATATATTGCCCAGTTGTCGGAAGGTGCGGGAGGCGTTGCGGTAGGTCAAAAAGATTCGAAAATTCGTGATGCGGTATTTGGGAATGTTGGAACGATGATGAATTTTAAGGTAGGGGCAGAAGATGCCGAGTACTTTGAAAAAGAATATTCACCAATATTAAGTGCTCAAGACATTTTGAGTATCGCCAACTATAAAGCTTATATTAAGCTTAATATTGATAATTCAACCTCACGCCCCTTCTCTATGGAATCCATTTGGGATCCAGAAGGACGAAATTATAAAATTGCAGAAATTATTAAAAAGTATTCTCGTATGAAGTACGGACGTAAAAAAGAGTTTGTTGATGCAGAAATCGAAGCCCGTATGGGGATTAGTAATATCAATGCGATTGAAGCGACAGCGAAAGCCGATCCGACGGTAAGTAATTCATTATTAAGTGATAAACCGACGGCTCCAACCACACCCGTTAAGGCTGTGATACCGGCCGCCGCGAAAGTAGCGCCGCCGGTAGATCCAACAAAGCCGATGACGCAAAAGGTAGTCGCGGAAAAAGCGGCAGTGGCAGCACTGCCAAAAATGACAGTACCGGTTGAAATGCAGTCGGTAGTAGAACCGGAGATAAAAGTTGTGGCGCCAGTGGCAGCTATAGTAAAGCCTGAAGTGAAGGGTTAATCTTTCGTCATTCACTGTAGGGAGAATCAAAACAAAGAGAGAATTCCATAATTATCAGCCCCTCCTTGCGGAGGGGGACGATGCTTTTTCCCGTTATATTCAAGGTCGACCTTAAATTCATTAAAACTCTTTTATAGATTTGAATTTCAAGTTTCAAGGTCGACCTTAAAACGATGAAGTGAGTTCCTAACTTCTGGACAACCTAACGATCAATCGCTATTTTTTTACGTGATGAGAAATATTGCTCGGCTTTTAGTAGAACAGAATGTTGTCCAAATTAATTTTGAAAAACCTTTTACCTGGACTTCCGGTATACAGTCACCGATTTATTGTGACTGTCGTGAACTGATTAGTATTCCTGCTGCACGAGATCAAATTGTTGAAGCTTTTTTGGAAAAAATAAAAAATTTAGATTGCGATTATATTGTGGGGCCGGCTACGGCTGGTATTCCGTGGGCAGCCTTTATTGCGGATCGTTTAAATATACCCATGTTATACGTTCGTTCAAAACCAAAAGGGCACGGAGTGGGTAAAATGGTGGAAGGAAAAGTTAATCACGAAAAACCTAAAATGGTCGTGGTTGAGGATGCTTTTTCGACGGGTGGATCTTCTATTAAATCAGCAGAAGCCTTAAGAAGTGAAGTTGACGCAGAGGTGACTCATATTCTTGGGATTTTTTCTTGGAGCACACCGCAATCTATTGCGAATGCAGCGGCAGCAAACGTAACATTAGCCCCATTAACGGAGTTTTATGAAATTGTTGAAGCGTTAATGGAAGCCGGAAAAATTGATACCTCTCAAAAAGCGAGCCTCGAAAGTTTTCACGATAACCCGTCGAAGTGGGGGAATAACTAAGAACCGAGACCGGTCTCAATGTTTTTTAACTCGTAATGACAAAACTCGATCTACTGCACTAAGTGTCCAATTTTTTCGCAAGTCTCCGTTAACAATACGTTACACTCTTTGTCCGCTCCCAACCGTTGGTAACTACATTTTTCATCAACCGAAATTTGTCCCATACAAAGGCTTGGGCAACTAGACTCTCTTTCACTTGGGCATTTATAAAGAGCCGTTTTAAGGATCGAAGTAGTACCGACACAACGACTTTGCATTTGCAGACCACAACCAATTCTTTGGTCGCAGGCACGACCAACGTTAGCGCTTAAGAAATTATTTCCTCCATCTTTCCATCCAGGACCGTTGGTTAAATCACTGATTTTCCAATCAGGTTTTTCAACTTCGTTGTGTAACTTATAACCAACCTGGCACCGAAGTGTTTGATCTGTGCAGTCAATACCGACTTGAATATTGAGTCCATCTCCCCAAGCGCCTTCAGCGGTAACCACTTCAGACCAACGACCGTCAGTCCAAGTATCACCTTTTGTAATATCCGTTGTGACCCAAGGTGTAAGTGATCTTTGTTTTAAATGATTCATTCGGTACCGAAGTCGGCAACTTGCATTTTCAGTTACGGCTAAATTAGGGCTACACTTTAAACTCATCTGTACACCACAACCAGAGCCAGAACAATTTGTTATTAAACCACTGTTAAAGCTGGCAGTGCGTCCAATAGGATCGTTGTTCAAGCCTGTCTCTTGCCAGTCTGAAACATATTTTGCGTCTTTGATTCGGTATTTAATTTGGCAGTTGGCGGCAGGTGGCTGTAATTCAAGTTGTGGGCGGGCATCCCAAGTGGTCGGATCAATACAGTGTTCTCCGTTGGCGTCGCAGTATTCTTCGGCTCCAATTCGACCACCGACATCCAAGGTCAAGCTACTGGCGGGCTGTTCTTCATTGATTCCAATTTGTAAGCCGGTATCAGTGATAAAATTATAAATGCCACGCAGCGTTTTAACTAAACTGTTAAATTCATTAATAGTGACCGTGTTTTGAAATTGGTTATCTTTTTCTGAAATACCGTTAACAGAGGCCGGATCACTTTGTGCGTAAACATTTAAAATAAGCATGAAACCCAAAACCGAAATTGCCGTTAATTTTTTCATTTTTTTTAATCATAAAGTTCAACCCCAACGAGGTAAAGAGTAATCAGGATGTTCTGCGATTAGAAACTCGCTTTTTTTTAAGTATTTTGCTATTATTGCGCTGAAATTATAAGTGCACTATGAAAGATATTATTTTAATCGGAAGACAGGGGTCTGGAAAGGGAACTCAAGGGAAAATTCTAGCAGAAAAATTTGGCTATCATATTTTTGAGACTGGGAGCGCTTTACGTGAAATGGCGCAGCAGAATTCTGAACTGGGTCAACAAGTGAAAGAAATTACTGGAAGAGGTGACTTGGTGTCGAATGAAATTGTAATGGCGATTGTGCGTGAATTTTTAGCGAAACTTTCACCGTCAACACCGGTTATTTTTGATGGAATTCCTCGTTCAGAGGTTCAACGAGAAAGTTTAGAATTAGAGCTTAAAAAAGCCAATCGTGATTGGCAAGCGCTCGAAATTCGTATTAGTAACGAAGAAGCGGTGCATCGACTTTTGAAAAGAGCCGAGATTGAAGGTCGTGCGGATGATAACATTACGGCGATTCAAAAACGACTTGAGAACTTTGAAACACACACGCAACCAATTTTAGATATTTGGGCAGAGAGAGATTTATTAGTAGCGATTAACGGGAAAGCTAAAATTGACTTAGTGCATGCCGCTGTCGTTAAAGCTTTGGTACTCGTATAATTATGGTAATGATTAAAACAGAACTGGAATTAGAGGTTATGCGTCAGGCTGGTAAAATACACCAGCAGGTTGTGGCCGAACTAAAAAAGGCAATTAAGCCTGGTGTTACGTTAATTGAGCTTGATCAATTGGCTGAAAAACTTATCCGAGCAGCCGACGCAATCCCGTCTTTTAAGGGTTTTCAGGGGTTTCCAGCAAGTTTGTGCACGATGATAAATTCGGAAGTTGTTCACGGTATTCCTGATGATCGAGAACTGCAGGCAGGGGATTTGTTGTCAGTTGATTGTGGGGTGACTTTTAATGGGCTTATTGCGGATGCCGCTTTTACCGTCATTGTTGGCGGAGACGAAACCAATCCAAAGCGAGCCAGATTTAGCCAAACGGTAAAGAAGGCTCTACTAGCAGGCTGCGATAAAGCGGTTGCAGGTAACACTTTGGGAGATATTGGGTACGCAGTGCAACGTGCCATTGAAAATGGAGGTTACCATATTTTGAAAGAGTTTACAGGGCATGGTGTTGGTTACGAAATGCACGAAGATCCGTATGTGCTTAATTACGGCACACCGGGAAAAGGGATGACACTAAAAGAAGGGATGACAATTTGTATTGAGCCCATCGTGACAATTTCTAAAACTAAAAGTAAAACGCTTAAAGACGGTTGGACTGAAGTTACAGTTGACGGTAAAGAAGCATGTCAGTGGGAGCATTGTGGAGTTATCACCAAGTCTGGCTTTGAAATATTTGCCTAAGGGGTTATATACACTTGCCAAACGATTGCAGAAAGAATAAAAGTGCTGTTGCACGGTTTTTACCTTTACAAATGCACGAATCGCAACTCCTCTACGTCGCCTTGTTAGTGTTTGGTTTACTGTCGCTTTCGACAGTTATTCACTTTTTATCTAAAAAAATACATA
>CAMZKS010000035.1 GCA_947311285.1 uncultured bacterium
GTAAAATGATTGTAAATTTTAAACACTTACGCGCAAATTGATTATTTAACTTAAATATGCTAAAATAATATAATGCATTTACCACCTAAAAATTTTGATAATTGCGCGCCTGTTATTTCAACTTCGGTTAAATTTCTTGAGAACTTAAAACTAGACGAAAGCTCAGGGTTTCAAGAAATAAGAAACTCATTGCTGTATTTGGATTCACTGATACAGCAAGCCGATGATGACTTACCAGATGTGCAAGATTTCGCACAACTCCTGTTTGATCTCTCATCTAAACTTCAAAGCGAGTATTCAAACGGTCGCCTAAATAAAAATGAAGACTCTGAACGACTTATCGAATGCTTTCAAGAAGAAGTAAATACCCTGTTTAATTCACTTCCATCTGATATAGCAAATCTTCACAATCTAAGGCTTGAAGCCTTAGCCAAAGCAAAAACATCGGAACTAAGTTCACTCCTTTTAGGAAAATTTAAAAGCAAAGCGACGCTAATCCCAAAGCAATTAATACAAGCTCTTGCCGCTTGTGCCCTGTTGAGCCTCCCAAGTGATGAAATTCAGCTTAAATCCGGACCCGAGGTTATGGCACGCATGCCCGAAAGTCTAATTCAGCCTGTGCAGCAAAAAGTTGCGGCACAACTCACTCCCATGAGAAGTCGCCCTAGACCGAGTGTAAATATGGTTGCCCCGACACCGCCTCCTGCACCTCAAATAGATATACCTTTTAAGCTTCTAAAACAAGCGGCGCACCCCGTTGGGGTTATAGCAAATCAAGCCCCCCGCATGAGACAAAGACTTGATTTCATACTTAATACCCCAGAACGCAGAGCTTTGTTTGATACCCTCAGAAGTGATTCGCGTTACCGCGACGACATTGCTTTGCTTGGAATTATTGAGTCGAACCTAGACCCAACGGCTATTTCACATTCTGGTGCTATGGGGCCGCTACAAGATATGGGCGGATTACAAGGTGCCTTTGGTGATCCTGACACCCTTGATTCATTAGCCCAGGCAGGCCTACTACCCACTATCCAAAATACTAAATACAATCAGATCATCAAATTACTTAAACGTGGAGTTGATATTCAGCGTGGCACCTTATTAGATTTTTTAATAGTTGAGAGAAAAAACAATACTGATTTCTGGAAAGACTTTCTGGTTCAGCAAAAAGAGTTCCTTACTGATTCAGCATCCGCCACACAAATTGCTGATTTATATTTAGATGATCTTATTCTTAAAGCGCAGGCAACTTTACCCATCAACGATGACTCGCTAGAAGCCCTGAACTTTGCCGTTATGTCTTATAATTTAGGTATGAGACATTTACACACGCTTCGTCGAATTATGAACTTAAACGGGGTGAGTACTTTTAATACTTTTACCGTTTTAAGTTTTATTGAACGTAATGATTTCAAAGATATTTTAAGACAGAATAATTTAAGCAACCTACAGAATAACTATAAAGAAGCCCAAGCCTACTTAGCTCGTTTTATTGCCTTGCAGGAGATACTGCACAACAAACAGACTAAAGTTTAGGGTTCCATAATAGTACACATACGGCTAATACAATAACCCACCTAATACCGAGTAAAGCAAAAACATTATTGAATTGAATCAGTAATACTCCAAAGTGCGTCCCTCTGTGAAACCGGACCCGTTAATTCATAAACAGAACTATCATTTCGTTTTTTAATCAAGGTTATACCCTTACCCGTAATTAACTCTGTTGTTTCTGCCGAAGGCTTATCTTTGGCTAAAACCTTCACCCATATTTGCACATCAGCGGCGGTATTAACAACATTCTTCGCCACGCCAATGGCGCTAAGTGAGCCGTCGTATGCCCCAAAGTTTCGGTACCAGTTACCAAATGGTATTTTCAAACTAAAACCTAAGTTACTGTCATAGCTGTAAGCCCTATCATCAATTAAATTCGTATAACTCGAATTAGTCGCTACTACCGGAGCAGAGACCGGTACTTCAACCCCTTTATCCGCTTCTTCTGATGAATCTTCTACGGTTTCGTTTGAATCTTCCTCCGTTTCATTTTCTTGTTTTTCAGATTTGGATAAAGCTAGTTTTTCCGCTTCAGCTTCTGCCTTTGCCTTTTGTTCATTAATTACGACTTCTTGCACGGCCGCCTCGCCTTCTACAAAAGACTGTAGCACGTCAAAAACTGCTTTTTTGGTATCGAAATCATCAAAGAAATAAGTAGCCGTGTAAACATACTTTTTAGGTCCGAGATTGGAGTAAAGCGTAATAACTTCTCGCTCTTTTCCGTTTTCATCAGTCGTTGTTGATTTCATACCCGTAAACCCATTCATTGAAATATTCGGGTTATCGATACCACTTTCTGGTGAGTAATCTTCAACCGAGAACGTTAAAAATACGCGTCTCGCCGGATCCTCTTTGTTTAAAAAGTAAACTACGCCATTGGGCGCTAAACTGTATTCCCACGTTGGCGGAATCAGCATGGTGAATTTTTTCGTCGTAAATCGTTGTGGGCCTTTCTCCTCTTCATCTTCAGCATCCGCCATCAATGAAGGGATTTTAATACCTTCTACCCAAAAAATCTGACGCATTTTTTCGTTACGCCACACGCCTTCAAGTATTACGTCTTGCCCTTCAAATTCAGCTAGCTGTACTAAGTCAGAGGCTAAATAGCCTACCAATTTACTATCGCGCTCTAAACGATGGGTCGCTCTCGTTGAAACTGATACTGAAAAAGGGAATAATTTTCCTTCTATAACTTCTAAGTTTTCTTCTGGGAGTCGCTCAAACGGATCTTCTTTTTCTGGCAATACACAAGCCGTTAAAGTTAGTAACGCCGCCAAAAGACCGAAGAAAAATGTTTTTTTCATATTTAAGTGACTATTAGTCTGTGAGAGTTTGGTTGATTCTTTAAAAAATGCAAGGTAGAACAAATATTTTATACAAAGATAAAAAGATTAAC
>CAMZKS010000036.1 GCA_947311285.1 uncultured bacterium
CAGCCGTTGGACTTGCGACATTAGATTTTGCGAGATTTATAAATTTATCAAATTGATATGTTGAGAATTGGCTATTGGCTAAACTGATTGCAGATGGAAGACTTTGTGCCGACCTTAAAAACGTTGTTACAACCACGACTCATTGAAGCGTCTTTTTTAGCGAAAGAAATTAAAGATTTGCAGCATTATTGGCAAACCGACCGTGACCAAAAAGAAGACGCGGTGCTAAGAAAATTATTTAAAGACGAGTGTGTGGTACATCCCAATAAAGACCTTATTAATAACCTCAAAAGTGATGACCTAGAGGCCATACATAAACTCTGGGAAGACGCACAACCTTATGTGATTATTTTAGGAAAAGTTCAAACTGATGATTTAATAAGCCTAAGCCAGTTATTGCCACAAAAATCAGAGTTCATTGAAACTAAAGACTATAAACCGCCTAATAGTGCCACAAATTTTCTCACTAAAACACGTTGGGGATTAAAAGTAAACCTGAACCAGAGCCATCTCTATGAGTTATTGATCATTGAGTTGTGGGAACAGCAATTCAAAGCCAAGTTCTTTTTTGAGTATCACTTAGAAAATTTATTTATTTGGACGAACGACATTGAACAACCGCGCTTGCTTTTAAAAAAAGTCAGTGAGTACCAGTTAAACGAAACAGACTTCAATAACGCCTTAAACGCCTATTTGAAATTTTTAAACCAATTGTACCAAGCTAATAACAGTAAGAGTTTAGAGAAGCTTTCTGAGCTAACGGAAGGGATGCATGCCCATGAGTTTCAGCTACCGACCTACAAAGTTTCGGATCAAGACTTAGACTTGAGTAAAACTATGTCGAACACGAATTACAAAGTGTTTAAAGATTTTTACCAAAATTTTGTAAAAGTTCTGCCCAAACAATAAAAAAGACTGGTACAACACCAGTCTTTCTCTGTTTAAAGCCGTTAATGTCATCCTCGGTAGCGAGGATCTATACTCAAAGTCACCCATAGATTCTCCCTTTGGAGAATGACGGCTCAAAACTCAAATTATCGGTTTCGTTCAATCAATTCTTTCAAATCTTCTTTAGGCTTAACGCCTACGGCTTCATCAACGACTTCCCCGCCTTTAAACACTTTCAAAGCCGGAATCGACATAACGCCGTACTGACTAGCGATTTCACTATCTTCATCCACGTTCACTTTCACAATTTTCGCGCCCGCTTCAAGTTCACCAGACAACTCTTCTAATACCGGCCCAAGCATTTGGCATGGTCCGCACCAAGGCGCCCAAAAATCTACTAGCACTACACCGTCAGCTTTAATTACTTCTGCTTCAAATTCTTTACCGGTTACATTTTTAGCCATATTTATTTAATTAATTCTTTAATATTATACCTGATTTCAAAGCGCCCTACAACGAGAGATAGTAATGAAAACTACAAATGCAATTACACTAGTTTCGCATCATCAACTCCTCCAGCCATGTCCAACCCGCCTTTCATCGCTTCAAGAACTGCTATGCACTCACGCGCTTGTTCCGAGGTCGGATCAAGCTTCAAGGCATTTTTAAAAACAGTCTCGGCTTCTTCATGTTGCATAGAGTTCATATAACAAACGCCTAAATCACATAAAATATTAGGATCAAAAGGGCTTAAATTACGAGACCGTTCGAGTAAACAAATACCCTGTGTTTGTCGATTGGCATTATAAACCGCCCAACCAAGACATCTTAAAATTTCTGGGTGATTGGGAGAAATTTCATCCGCTTTTGTTAACTCTTCCACCGAGTGTTTCCAGTCTTCTTTCATCGAAAGCATAAAACCCATTAAATAATGCGCATTAGACGAACGCGAATTTAAGCGTAACGCCTGAGCTAAAGCTTTTTTCGCTTTATTAAGCTGATGCGTACTTAAATAATTATCTCCTAATTCCTCAAACGCTTCTATACAATTTGGCTCTGATAAAATAATTGATTCCAATACTTTAATGGCCGCGTCATTCTGGCCTTTACTCTTGTGCATTTCAGCTTGAGCTAACGCCGCGAGAATCGATTCATCGTATTTCATATTTAATTTAACGTAGTTAGTACTTTACTATAGCTAATTTCATCTAATTTACAACTCCACAAAACTCCAATTTTATTGTTTTGCTATAAACTCTTTTATCGTAGCTTTGGCAATATCTGTTTCTTGTTTCAAAGCGAAATGCAGAGTTGCCTTCAAAAAACCAATTTTATCACCCGTGTCAAATCGTTGTCCTTCTAATATTCGTCCATAAATTTTTCCATCAGTTTCTAAGTGATCTGCAAAGGCATTCGCTAACCTAACTTCTCCATCAGGCCCAGCCTTTGTGGTTTTTAATTTATCCCAGAGATTGGGGGTTAAAATATATTTTCCAATTACGCCTAAGTTTGAGGGCGCGTCCGCCAGCTTTGGTTTTTCTATAAACCGACTCACCACACCATGATGTTTCTCTATTTTAGTATAATCCACAATCCCATACTGATCTACGCGCTCGTCAGGAACTTCTTCCAGCAACACTACAGACTCCCCTGTCGCCTCATAAACATCCATAAGTTGTTGTACCGCATTTTTTCCATCCCCATTATCCACAATATCATCCCCAAACAACACTACTACCGCCTCATCATCTTCAATTAAGCTTTTTGCACACAGTAACGCATGTCCATCACCTAAAGGTTGTGGTTGTCGTACATACACAAAGTTCGCCATGTTCGAGAGTTTCTGAACTATTTCTAACTCCTTAAATTTCTTCTTTGCGGTTAACGCATATTCAAGTTCAAAATTAGCATCAAAATGATCTTCAATCGCCCGCTTACCTCGTCCTGTCACAATAATAATATCTTGAATTCCGGCGGCCACCGCTTCACGCACAATATGCTCAATGGCCGGCGTATCAAAAATCGGCAGCATTTCTTTTGGTTGGGCTTTGGTCGCCGGCAAGAAACGAGTTCCAAATCCGGCAACTGGTAGAATCGCTTTTGTAATGGGTTTCATA
>CAMZKS010000037.1 GCA_947311285.1 uncultured bacterium
CTGGCAGGTCTCTGCGAGCGTAGGGGTTTTATGGCATGAAACGGCCGGAAATGTCGCGCCAGAAGTTCGACGGGTTTTGACGGTTTGGGCGCGGTTAGCGCCATTTGAACGACGTATTTATGAGAATAGGTTATTTGATTTCAATGGGTTGATGGGCAAATATAATTTTGGACTTTAACCCGCCTTTTCCGTCGACCACCTTTCAGCCTAATGACTATGCCCCGCATCGCTGCCATCCTACGCTGCTAGGTAGTCTGCGCGAACAACCGGCTTGAATGACCCTGCGACAAGTCTGGGAATGCAATTTTGTCAGGGTTCTTTTTGAAACCGCCTTGCAAATGAAAGCGCATTCAAGTCCAGGGGATACGAATTCACATATTCTGTCGCAGTGAGATCTGAGAGAGTTGCAAGCCTAATTCCGTGTTCATGGCTCCTAAATGGTTCGACCCATTTGATTTCGTCAATTTTTGCTTTGATTTCGCGGGAAATTTCCTCGAGGCATACAACTTCTCGTTCGTTCTCCTCTTTCAGTACGACAACAAAAGAAATTGATACATCTTCGGAATCGTTCCAGTTACCGTATGGGAAAACCCTCAGTTCTTGTATCGATCGCACTGCTTTTCCAAAGCCAGACTCTTTCTGATAGCGCTTGGTTATGGCGCTGCGTAAAGAATGAACGGATTCATTGAAAGCATCAGGAAATGCAAATCGACCAAAAAACCGCTCAAGGGAGCGAGAAAATTCAAGCTGTTCCTTTTCTGTTTGGCATCCTCGATTTCGCTCCCACCCTACCAGGAGAGCTTTGCTGACGCTCATCGTTCTGGAAAAATCCACTACGACACCTTCCGGCGCGTTTGCTATTAGCCCGTACCTAGGTGCTTGACCTTTTCCGACTTGTGAAAGTCCCGCCTTATTAATTTTCACTAGGGGGCAAACCGTTGCGTATTTAACAGGCGTTCTCTCTGGGTCTCTCAAAATATCACAGGTCTGGGAAATAACTGTTAGGCCCAGTACTTCTTCGGCGAAAACGTCGCCGGCTTCGTCGTTCGGTTCTGTTACATCACGAAAGAAAAACTCACCGCAATTAAGCGCAAAATCGCCTTGCTGCCAATTTGCAAGGCGTTTCGCGACACTCGTCTCCGTTTTGGACTCTTTCAAAGCCAATACACACTTCCCCTATGCCTTTTTGCGGCGAACTTTGGCCCTGCGTATAATGGGCTTGCCCAAAGGCACAACTTCTAGCAAGCTACTCTCTGCACTTGTTTCTAACGATTGACCAAAGTCAGTAGGTGCATTGAATCTATGAGCATCTCGGGTTAGCGTTTCTCCTATTGAAATGCGCCCTGCACCAGGCCCAACAAGTTCCTTGATGCGATCGAACTGACCGGCTACCAAAAGATCAATATACGATTTGCAGTTCTCGGCCTCACTTAGCAGCAAGCGCTTGTTTTCTTCTCCGGTGCCTCGATCAATATAGCGCAAAACTGCAACAGCTTGCCCCAAGAGCTTGTGATTTTTTTCGGAAACTACCTTGCCGGCTGCCCAATCAAAAGGTGCACGGGGGGATACATTAAAGATTTTCGAAACTTCCGCCCATGTGACCCCAGAAAGGCGCTTGAACTCCCGTACGAGAGAAGCCGGTGACTTGCCAACAACAATATCTTTACTCACGTCGTTAGAGATGGATATTGAAATCCGTGCATCATCCGGGCTACTGGGCGATAAGACTTGTTGCCTGAAAAAAAGACTTCGCAATTCGCTTTCCGAAATAACAATTTTTGGAGAGGATTCAAAAGGCGCAGCTAACTGAGAGGCTGTGGTCATGTCAAAATCGCGCCAATGTGGCGCGGGTATGCTCGCATGCATCGGTGCAAAGGTAACAGCGGCAGCCATCGCCAAGCCGTTCTCTATTCCCATATTCAACTTCCCCCAAATCGATTAATGAATTCGTCAGCAACACTCCACCTAAAAAAAGCGTATGCTCGTGCGGCAACTTTATCGAGTTCATCATGCAACGTGTCCGCAGAGAACTTATTTCCTGCGCAAGACGTACTAAATGAGTCAATATCAAGTACCCAGCTTTTATCAGATACGGGCGGTGCCATATCTGGGTCGTGGCTGAATTCGGGAGGTGCCATGCCATAACGCGCAATTAGATTGCCCTCTTTCGTGCGGGACTGAATCTCAGTCATTGAGTAATCAATGTGTTGCATCAGGGTTGGCTGCAAAACATTTAGCAATTCCGGCTGAATAAGTTCCGGAAGTTCCTGCATCAATGCATCTCCTTGGAGCCTGTCTACGTATCTGAAGCCTACCCGCTGTGCCAATGAAGGCTTAATTGTCTCTTGAAGCGCCAAGAGAAGGGTTTTTAGCCTTCCCAAAAAGTCATTCCGTGAAGTGTATTTGGCAGTCTCCAGTGTAATTGCGTCGGAACCCAAGGACACGCGAATGACTCTTTCCGCGTCAAAGAATCGCCATACGACAGAGTTGACAGTTCTGTGTTGCATGGTTCCATCGGTCAGGTTGAGCTCTACTGCTTGAATTTTATCTCCTTGAAAATGCGGATAATCTCCCCGGATTGCCTCTTGGAAGTCGGCAATGTAGGGTTCTTCAGAAATTTTAACGATTTTTGAGAACCGAACCTGTCCAATTACTCGCACTAAGGGTGCGTTGGAAAGCATCAATCGCTCAGGCACTTCGCCAAACAAGGGGTCTGTTGATCGGTTTGCCATGTCTCTTCCTATTGGTTATTGGGGCACTATAGCATATGAAGTAAGATGTGAAGTAACTTTTTCTACATGTTTACGGTAAATTTAAATTTAACAACGAGCGCGGTGTGTGAAAATCCTAGTGGCGGTGGCTTGAGTTAACCGCGAATCTTGGTGATGGCATAATTTTCAGGTGGCGTATCATGGATGTGATTCATGCATCCAATATTTCC
>CAMZKS010000038.1 GCA_947311285.1 uncultured bacterium
CTAGTACAGGTGTCAAAATAGGCCTGACAAACATCTAACTGACACTGGGCAAAATCACCAAGATTTTTTTTTGCCGTACTTACAACAGTTTTATTGTTGGCTTGGTTATCTTGGTAAAGTTCATTTGTTTTTTTATCGTTTTCCTTGTTTATGGCTTTGTCTGCAGCAGCACGATACTCAATAAAGTATTTGGGATCATTACAACGTTGCGCATTAACAGGTGGCAAACTGGCTTGGCAGTTTCCCAGAGCATTAGCCATTCCATTGCTTTGCGCCAAACTAAGGCTGGGAATTAAAAGAATAAAGCCAATGATGATTTTTATTTTCATGTGACTTTATTCTAAAGATTTAAAAAGGGACTCGCAAATTCAAGTGTCCGTTTACTTTTTTCGGTCTTGCGCCCGACGCTGTTGTCGGGTAAGTGTGTTAACTGTTTTTTTCTCTCCCACCCCAAACTCAGCCGTGTCTTCTAAAGTTTGATTAATCTGTTTTTCGTTAGTCTGTAGGTTTATTAGATCTTTTGTTTTTGCTTGTGGACGTTCTTTGAAGTGTACACGGTACAAATTACCAACAGCGGTTAAACGAATGTTATCCAGCAATCGACCAAACATTTTAAAGGCTTCGGCTTTATATTCCATTACCGGATCTTTTTGCGCGTAACCAGATAAAGCCACACGATCACGTAGGTGTGTCATTTCATCAATATGCTCTAACCACAACTGATCAATAGACCTTAACGTCACATGTTTGGAGACTTCATCTACTACGTTACTTGGAAACTCTTCTTGTTTAGCGTCCCATCCAGCCAGTAAATAATTTTGAACGGTTTCAACAAGTTCATCACGATGTTGAAAAGTCTCTAGCTCATCTGGCTCTAAGGGTGATTCTAAATTATAGTGCAGGCCGTTTACAACTTTAGCGAGTTCGGCTGTGTCCCAGGTGGTGTCATGGTTTGGCGTTGGAGCATTCGAATGCACTAATTGCTCCGCTAAATCTTTAATCATAACTTCTAAATCTTCTAGAATAGCATCAGAAGACATAAGTTTTCGTCGCCGTGCGTAAATTTTTTCTCGATGAATATTCATGACATCATCGTACTGCACGACGTGTTTACGAGCATCAAAATGAAATCCTTCAATTTTTTTCTGAGCATTTTCTACGGACTTAGAAATCATTTTGTTTTGAATAGCCTCATCGTCTGGGAGTCCCATGCGTTCCATCATTTTTTCCATTGTTTCCCCTCCAAACCGACGCATTAACGAATCGGTCATAGCTACGTAAAACTGAGTAAACCCAGGGTCTCCCTGTCGTCCAGCTCGTCCTCGCAACTGATTATCAATCCGGCGTGACTCATGTCGTTCCGTTCCAAGAATGGCTAAACCACCCGCGGCTTGAACCCCTTCCCCCAACTTAATATCGGTTCCACGCCCAGCCATATTAGTGGCAATCGTAACGGCGCCAGATTGCCCAGCGTTCGCTACAATTTCCGCTTCCCGTTCGTGTTGTTTGGCATTAAGTACTTCGTGTTTGACTCCTGACTGCGTTAGGAAATCTGAGATTTGCTCTGATTTATCAATATTAACGGTTCCAATAAGCACCGGTTGCCCGTTTTTATTAAGCCGTTTAATTTCTTCCACTAAATTCTGCATTTTGCCCGTTTCATTTTTGAAAATCTTATCAGGTAAATCTTGCCGAATCATTGGCTTATTTGTGGGAATACTCAGCGTGTCGAGTCGATAAATTTTTGCAAATTCTTCGGCTTCGGTTTCTGCCGTTCCTGTCATTCCGGCTAGCTTGGCGTATAAACGGAAATAATTTTGAAAGGTAATGGTGGCGAGTGTTTTTGATTCCCGCTGAATATCAACGCCTTCTTTGGCCTCCATGGCTTGATGCAACCCATCAGAAAATCGACGTCCAGGCATAAGTCGGCCGGTAAACTCATCTACAATTAACACATTACCATCACGTACTACGTAATCTTGGTCTTTCTGCATTACCACATTCGCTTTTAAGGCGTTTTCTACGTGATGTACGGCTTCAAAGCCGCCATCTGCAAACATATTGTCGATACCCAGTAACCCCTCAAGTCGCTTAACACCACTTTCGGTTAAATGGACGGCCTTTTGCTTTAAGTCAATGGCGTAGTCTTCTTCACTTTTTAAAGCCTTAATGACGCGAGCGTACTCTAAATACTTACTGGTAGATTCTTCCGCCGGAGCTGAAATAATTAGAGGGGTTCGAGCTTCATCAATTAAAATTGAATCGACTTCATCTACCACAGCAAAGTGTAGTTCTCGTTGTACTTGCTCATCCGTGTTCTGCGCCATGTTGTCGCGTAGGTAGTCAAAACCAAATTCATTATTAGTTCCGTAGGTAATATCTGCTTGATAAGCGGCTTTACGCTCTTCATTTGTAACGCCATGTACAATAACCCCCATCGTTAAACCACAGTACTCATATAAAGGCTGCATCCATTCGGCATCTCGTTGCGCCAAATAATCATTTACCGTCACCACGTGCACCCCTTTGCCGCACAACGCGTTTAAAATAATGGGCAAAGTACTGACGAGTGTTTTTCCTTCACCGGTTTTCATTTCAGAAATTTTACCTTCATGCAGTACTAAGCCCCCAATAAGTTGCACGTCGTAAGGGATCATTTCCCATGTCACTTCTTTGCCTCGAACGTCGTATTTGTGTCCTACAAGTCTTCGGGCCGCATTTTTAATACCCGCAAAAATTTCATGCGACATCTCATCTACTCTCTCAGGGTTAGCCGTGAGTACTTCTTTCCATTTGGCAAATAGACTCTTTAACTGAGTTTCACTTAAGGCTTGATAATCATGCTCTAGCTTATTAATTTTGGGTAGTGCTAAGCTGATCCGTTTAATTTGCTTATCGTTATAATTACCAATAATTGTGTCTAAAAATGTTTGTAACATAGGGATGGTTTAAATCGTGCGTGAATATACTAATGTGAGATAGTTTGTCTAACCAAGGGTGAAGACTAAAATTGTATTTGATACAATCTTAATCTTGCGGTAATTAAAATACCCTTGAAAAGGTCTCATATTTGCTTATCTTCCAACTTGAAATGGTACACCAACATCCTCATTTTCTTAAAAATAGGCTTAATAAAGACGAAGCGCTTAAAAAATTAGCGGCGGAAAACTTTGAGCGCAAAACGGTATCCTTTTACCGTTATGTCAAAATTCAAGACCCAGTTGAAACCAGAAATAAACTTTTTACCGAATGGGAAGCTCTAGGCTGTCTTGGTCGAATTTACATTGCGGAAGAGGGGATTAATGCCCAAATGAACGTTCCTGAGCCAGTATGGGAAAAGTTTGTGGAATCTTTATATGCGTGGCCAGAGTTTAAAGATGTCCCTTTTAAGCATGCCGTCGAAGACCCTGAGGATTCTTTTTGGAAATTAACCTTAAAAATTAAAGACAAAGTAGTAGCTGATGGTTTAGACGATGCAAGTTTTGATGCGTCTAATGTTGGGCAACATTTGGATGCTTTAGAATTTCATGAAAAACTGGACGAACCTGGCGCAATTTGTGTTGATATGCGTAATTTTTATGAATCAGAGGTTGGCCATTTTGACGGGGCTATAACGCCAGATTGTGCGACTTTTAGAGAAGAATTACCAATGGTTAAAGATCAGTTAGTCGACCAAAAAGATAAAGAGATATTACTTTATTGTACTGGTGGGATTAGGTGTGAAAAGGCCAGTAGTTATCTGCGACATCATGGTTTTAAAAATGTGTACCAATTGCATGGCGGTATTATTGAGTATGCGCACCAAATAAAAGCTAAGGGATTAGAATCTAAGTTTAAAGGAAAAAATTACGTATTTGATGGACGCACCGCCGAGCGAATAACCGAAGATATTTTGAGCAACTGTCATCAATGTGGTGAAAGGTGTGATACGCACGTAAATTGTGCTAATTTGGCCTGTAATTTACTTTTTATTCAATGTGAGAAATGCGCCTTAAGTC
>CAMZKS010000039.1 GCA_947311285.1 uncultured bacterium
CAGCAGTGCTAAACTCTTTGCGCCCGACACTACCTAACTTAAACGATACTAATTTAGACGAAATATTAACCAAGTTGAAGGCTCAACAATCCTCTACCTGGAAAGGAGTGGCTGATGGTGCAGCTCTAAGAGATTTACTAGAAAAGCCTCCAACCACTTCATAGACTTGTAAAATCTATATTTAAAAGCCCGGATCTGCGGGGCTTTTTTTATATTCAAGGTCGACCTTGAAATCAATAATTTGTTTTATCTAAAGGCTTAAACCTAAATCAAGGTCGACCTCGAATTAGAAGCACTCAACAAAAAACACGATTCAGCACTTTTGTAAACCCTAAGTGGTCGTAAAAAGACTTTATTTAAGGTATAATATCCAGACCTCAAAACGTCATCTTAATGAAGTTTATCACTCACTTACCAGACTTTGATATCTTAGCGTCAGCTCGGGTAGTAGCTTTAAATGAAAACAAAGAGGGTAGTGGAGAGCGTAAAAGCGCTATTAGTGAGTTACTCGCTAACCCTCTGAGTTTCAGTTTTTCAAGTGTTGGAGCTTTAGAAGATTTACTTACGGCGGAAAAAGGAACGTTAACGGGTAAAGAACAGCACCAATTTACAAAGTTAGTTAATTATCATTTAATGCGTTTGCAAAATGAAGGTGATAAAAGTTCGCGGTCACGAACCTTGTTTGCTATTTTTCGTCGCCCAGGATTGAGCCAATTCTTAAGTCCGCAGCAACGGCAGCAAATTGAAATTTACTTAACCCGTGAACGTCGAAACTTAGAGAAACTTGCTAGTACTAAAGTGGAGGAATGGAAACCAAAAGAGGCTATTCGAGTTGCTCGAAGCTATCGATTTGTACGAAACCGTTTAAACACCGCTAATTTAGATATTGATGAGAAGACACGTAATACGGGCGATAATCTTAAGCTGTATGCAGCGGTTTTAGCTGACAAAACGACGCTGAGTAATTTAGACAAACTATTTTTAATAGAACTTCGGCGTGTATTTAGAGATAGCGGTGATTGGAAGAACTTAGAAGTGTATGCCAAAGTTAACGCTAAAGCGAAAGCAGTAGAGAAAGAATTTAGAGAAGCAGTGAGTGATCCGACAAAAAATATATCGTCAGATGCTCAGCACTACTGGGATGTTTTAGTACCTGAAAGTGATGAAGAATTAACGCCGAATTCCCCATTAAGCCGTTTTTTAAGTCGCAGTGCTGAAGTAGAAAGTTTGTGCGCCATTCTAGAAAAAAACAAAGGCAACACGGATGTAGCTACCACCACTGTTCCGTTGTTACTAAGTATTGATGAATACACTTTTTTAAAAAAACTGCAGACGCCTGCAACATCGGTGAATATCAATATTGACGGAGGGGCTCAAACAGCCGTAGATAAACTTAAAGCAGAGAAACAAGTTTTATTGGATGCTCATACCAATTTAAAGCAAGAAAGGGCAAGAGAAGAAGCGCTACTTAAAGGCAAAGCACCGCTTGAACTAAAAGAACACACGGATTTACCTGAAGCGCAAAAAATCGCTTTCGATGAGGCTTGGATAAATGTGGATCCAGCACAAGCGGAGCCCGCAGATGGAGAGGATCCAACAGAGGTTCATGCAAATTTCGCGGCGTATAAAACCTGGAGAGATGCGGCTGTTAAAGAAATTTTAAACGCCAATACGACTTTGAGTGATGAGGCAATTAAGGCAAAAAAAGCGGAAGCCGAAGCATTAACCCCTGCGGTTGTAGAGGCTGAGGCAGTGCATACAAAACTAAAAAAGGAGTTAGGGATTTACAGCAATCCATCGGAGAAGGCTACAGAGGCACTAGCAAATCATAAAAAATATTTTAAAGCCCGATTAGCAACAGGGCGATTGTTGGCTACTGATTTTGATTTGATTACTCATCTAGAAGATTCATCTGAACTACTTGGCACAGAAGGTGAACATATAAAATCTTTAATAAATAATACGCGTGGTGTCCTGAACGAAGTATTACGAAGTGAAATGGGTATCCCGAGTTTAGACGAACTGGGGGAGCAAGACTTAGCCAATGCTGATAAATTATTAAGCTATGAAGGCCTCATTAAGCATATTGCGAGTGTTAAAACAAATGGAGAAACGAAGGCTTTATTAGAAGCGCTAGATGCAAGAAATTCAAATGTGGACGCACGGCAGCTAATAAGTGCGGTCACTCTCGATATAAGAGAACGAATTATGAGAGGAATTAAGAGTCAAGAAACTCGTAATTCTGAAAGTTATAATGTGTTTTGGGATAACTATTCTCGTCAGCATCATTCAATTAATAAAACTGATCGTGTTGAAAAAATGCTAAATTTTACGAGTAACATAGAAGCCCAAAAAAAAGAAAAAGTGAACGACGTGCATGAACACGCCTATGAAAAAGTAAGCTCTCTGTTTGCGAAAGCAGAAAAAGGTGCGATATTAGAAGGTCTAAATAAAATTTTAAAAACAGGCATTCAGGCCGAGGGGGTGTTGCTTCGAATTCAGTCTCACTTGCCGGATAATGGTTTTATTCACTCTTTGAGTACGGGTGAAATTTCGAATTTCAAATCAGTCATTGTCTCTGAGTTACAAGATAAAGTAACCGCAGAAAATAATGACTCCGCGCATCTAAATATCATTGCAGAAGATTTGTTGAGCAAGTTAGATCAACACCAGGCCAGCGAAGTTGCCAAACAGGCTCTTCAAGTAGGCATTAAGCAAATTGAGTCTACCGATGAAGATAATTTAGCCGTAAGTGATAGATTGGAATTAGCGAAGCGCACACGCCTTATTTATTTAGAAGTAGAGGATATAAGTGAAACTTTTCAATCGCAGCTTGAATCCATTCAAATAACACTTGAAAAAGGAGAGTCAGCAGAAGAGTTGATTTCGCATTTTTTGCGAAATTTCAAAAGAAATTTGATGCCCCGGCTAGAGGTTTTGCAGGGTGCTTTAATAGCGGAATGTGAATTACTGCTAGGAGCTGAGGCCCCTTTTATAACAGCAATGACGAAACGTCTTTCTAATACACTTAGTAATTTAAGCTTGGGTGTTCATCAATTCCAAAAAACATTTGAAGATCCGAATGAAACCATCGATGCGACCGACGAAGGTTTTCGAATACTGTCCGCAGCGATGAATGCGGATGTATTGCCTTTGTTTAACTTAGAGAGCGGAACTTTAGCTAAAAAAGAGGAAATAAAAATAGACAGTACTTTGAAAAATGCGGCCCAAACACATAAATTTATGCGAGATGATTTAGGTCTGCTAAAACCAGGTGGTGCGGAAAAAGCACGTAAAAATTATGATGAAAAATTAAAAGAGAATGAGGAAATAGTACAGAATTTCAACGATTCTTGGCAAGAAGCTAAGAAGCGCTTAGAGAAAGATTTAAGAAAATACTCTGACGACGAATTTTCAGCTAAGCATCAAATGAGTAAAAAGCAGGCACGTAAAATTCTTACAGATAATGATACACGTCTAGAAAATGCTCAATGGTTGTTAAGCTATTTTGCTGGAGGAGAGGCAGATCACAATCCTTTTAGTGGCAGTAGAGAGGGCGTATTTGAGCGTTGGTTAAACGCATATGAAAATCCGGAAACGCAACCGCAAGCGCTTAATTTTATGAATAATTTTAAAAACTTAGAAACTATTTTAGGTTCTGAAGAAGAAAATTTTGCCACAGAAACAGCTGAAATTAATACCTTTATTAAAGACTTTGACAACAATAAACCAACACTTTGGCTTAAGAAAAAATACAAATTAACGATAAGCTGGTATTCGCTTAAATCCATCTACATGATGGGCAAACAGTTCTGGGAATACTGGGGCAAAAGAACTGAGCGAAAAAATGATAGAATGGCCGCAGAATTGGGTGGTGAAATATTCGGCGATACCTGGGCTGGGCGCGAATTTGCGCGTGATTCGAATAAGAAACAAGATGAGCGTGTGAGTGATTTTAAAGATATGCATAAAAGCTCAGACTACCAACAATTATTCAATATTGTGAGTCAGGCCAGAAACGCAGACAGAGATCAAGACGAAGTGCAGGCAGCACTTGAATTGTTAATGGAGAAAGGCCTCATGCGCTGGGATAGTGTTGATTTTTTACAAATGTTGGGACGGCTACAAGACGGAGTGACCTTTAGTGTGCCAAGTGATATTGAGCTCTATGCATCAGATCCCGCAGCGTTGAAAGCGAAAATAGGGCAGGCCGTAACCGCTATTTGGGATCGTCCAACCTGGGAGCAATGGCAATCAGATTTACCATCGAAATACGAATCTAAAATGAAGACTTTCGAACGAGACTACAAAGAGCAAATACAGAAAGGAGGAGTGGAGACCTATATTATTACCACCCTTGAAAAATGGGCAGCAGGAGAGAGTGATCCCAATTTCGAAAGAGCCAAATATGAACAGTTTATTTACATGGCTTTTGAGAATGGTGAAATGAATGGGGGTAATGATAAACGATGGTTCTATCTTATTAAAGGCTTAACCCTAAAAAATCCTAAAACAGGAGAGACTATTCTTTCTCCAGAAGTGTTAGCACATTTAGGGAGCTTGCAAAGTAACTTTCCGTTTGTTGATGCATTAGATGATAAGACCGGCTGGAAAAAGAATGGTAAAGTGGTGCCCGAAGGCACACCTGGCGCACACAAAGGTATTTGGGATTACCATGATATTCAATCGTGGGCGAGCTATTTTAATGGTATTAGTGGGTTCGATGGAGTTCATAGTAATTCGCTGATTGGAAAACGCTCCTCTCAATGGCTAAGAGACACACTTATACCAACATTTGATGCGAAAAATAGAATGAATAAAATTGATCATAAAAATGTAGATCATGATGATATGTGGAGTATTCCGCTGCTGATTGATTCAGAGCAAACAGATCGTTTATTTAGTACGGTATCTGATGGGGGATCGAAGGTTTCGCCAGAAGCCGCTATTGGTTTCATTAGTGAGTTTGAAAGTAATCTTGATAGTGAAATCGCTAATTATATTAAATTAAAAAATGATCCAGAACTTTCTAACACCATTGGGTTTAGTGAAGCTCGAGATGTGACTTTACGAAGAATAGGGATGATGGTTAAATCATATTTTATGGCTATTAATAAGTTAGCGAATAATTATCACCTTACGCAACAAACAGAGGCTGCCAAGCTAGGGAAAGAATTGTGGGCCGATGATAATTCAAATAAGTTAAAAACTAATAAAGAAAAAATTGATCATGTGGTTAAAGTCTTGACGGGCGAAAACTTCCAATCATTAAATAATGCATTAGATGGAAAAGGATTACAAAAAACTACTGATATTAATAAATTACCAGAAAAAGAAAGATCAATTGCTATTGCAATGAATAGTAATAGCTTCTCTGACATAGATGCCATTGAAGCCTTTATCAATAAGTACAAAGATGGAGGCTTCAGCCACGGTTTTTTTACAGGTATTTAATTAGATCAAGTTGAGAGTCTTTTCCTGCTACACAGCCGTCCCTTTAATCTAAAATTTAGAGGCAGTGTCTCTTTTGACTAAAATCAAGCAAATCTCTATAATGAAAATATGATGGTTATAAGTATTGAGGAGGATATTAATCTGAAAAATACGCGTTTTAAATCTGTTACAGATATTGTTGATTTTAAAGGATGAAAGTTCTGAAAAAAATATTGTGACGAAAATTTATGATCATCAATAAAGAATTTTCATGCAAAACTATTTATATTTTGATCACGCGGCCGCAACAACTATCCGCCCAGAGGCTTGGACAGCGATAGACTCTTTGCGGTCTTTGCCGTTGGCTAACCCGAGCTCGACGCATCAATATGGACGTCAATCAAAGGCACTCATTGACAAGGCTCGTATTAAATTTGCAGAACTTTGTATGGTCAAATCAGACGAAATTATTTTTACATCTGGTGCGACAGAAGCCGTGCACACAGGGCTAATTGGCGCTTATTTGGGCTTAAAAACCAAGAGGGGAGTAGTTTACACATCACCCTTAGTGCACAGTTGCGTCTGGGCCGCCTTGAATTTTTTAAAACAAAACCATCAAGTTAAAATCAAAAAATTACCATGTTTAAAAACAGGGCACTTAGATTTAGAAAAAATCAATGAAACGTTGATAGGTGCGAGTGATATGATAGTTATAGAGCATTTAAACTCGGAAATCGGCATATTACAACCGGCGGCCAAACTCGGTAAAAAAATAATTCGCTACACTAAAGAAACCGGTAAGACTAAACCAATTTATATGGTTGATGCAGCGGCATCGGCGGTAAGTGAGTTGATAGGATTAGATTTTCAGAAATGTGACTTACTTTCAGTTTCAGCTGAAAAAATAGGTGGTTCAAGTGGAACTGGTGTGTTATTGCGTCGTCAAAATTTAGCGCTAAGACCTTTTATCGGCGGCAGCCAAGAGTGGGGGAGACGTGGTGGTACCGAAAATACTTTAGGTATTGCGGCGTTTCATCAGGCGTACATCCAGCATCACAAAAACTTAGCATCACAAAACATACAATTAGACTTAATAAATCAGCGTCTAATAAGTTTTTTTGAAACAGAGTTAACAGATTACAAAATAACAACACCGCGGGAGGGGAGCGGTCGTCATATTTTGCACATCATTGCTCCAAGCGAACCGGCCAGCTTAATTGTGGCTCAAGCGGATTTAAAAGGCGTAGCGATATCAGCTGGCAGCGCTTGTAGCAGTGGCTCAGTGGAAAGTAGCAAAGTCTTGTCGGAACTAGGCTATGATAAAGAAACATCGCAAAGAGGCTTTAGAATCTCATGGGGTTGGGATACGACTTTAGAGCAAGTGGAAGATTTGTGTGAAAGGTTGAAATTACTTTTATAATATGAAAAAATTCTTACTTCTCTCAAATTACGCACCAAAGCCTGATTATAAATACTCTAGTACTAATTGCCCACTAAAACATCGAGTGCAAGCGCATGATCGTATTTACGCGCTTGAGCGTTATTGGCCAGAAGGAGTGCTTTGGCAAACGATAAACGTTGAAGACTTTGATTACGAAACTTTGGAAAAAAAAGTTTTTAATGAAATGTGGGATGCGATTTGGCTGAGTGGTTCGCCGTACTCATTAGAAGATGCGACAGAGAATCCATGGATTTTTAATATTCAAAAATTAAGTACGAAGTTGTTGGAGTGTCACCAGCCGGTGATTGGCTTGTGTTTGGGGTTACAACTACTGGCAGTTGCGGCGGGTGGAAGCATTATAAAAAGACGGACCCATAAAAAAGGGGAGATGAGTATTTTAAATGCGGCTGGTCAAAAATTAGTAAAAACAATTGCCGATCATAAAAATTATGTAGGCAACCTACCACCGTCGGTTAAAGTTTTAGGCAGCTCTGAGTGTGGACTTCCGTATTTAATTCAATTTAACAAAAAAGTGCTGGGGATCCAATCGCACCCCGAACACATTTTAAAATCAATACCAGAACAAATAAAATCCGAGAAGTTTTGGGGCGATTTTTTTAAGAAAGTAGTGTCTTAGCATCAAAATGATTTTGACGAGCCTTAGAGGGAGTATAATTTAAAACGCCTATTTTACTTAACACAATATACCTTGTTTTAACTAAAACGAATCTGTTTAACTTAAAACAGGCTTTTTAGTTTTGACACGTCTTAGATCAATCTTAGAATCTCGCTTGAAAATCATATATTTAACTTAGATTAAGAAATGGCCATTAAAAACGTGACGGCAACTCGAATGACAATGCTTTCCTTGAAAGATCAAACAAAGGTAGCTAAACGCGGTCACAAGCTTTTAAAAGATAAGCAGGATGGATTAATGCAAGAGTTTTTAACCATTGTTCATAAAGCTAAAAAATTACGAACAGAAGTTGAGGCAGCCATTAAAGCCGCTAATGAAAGCTTTTTGTTGGCACAGGCTGCTATGCCGAAAGAAATGCTCGAAAACGTCCTATCAACCCCGACACAAAAATTAAGCCTTCAGGTGAAGACTAAAAATGTAATGTCGGTTCGGATTCCTGTTTTTAAATTAAAAACAGAAGGAAACGCCCTTCATTACGGTTTAACGCAAACTCGTGGTGAACTGGATTTAGCTATTTCAGAATTTTCTAAAGTTTTTATTCTTTTATTAGAACTGGCGGAAATTGAAAAATCAGCCGAGAACTTAGCACTTGAAATTGAAAAAACACGTCGTCGGGTAAACGCCCTTGAATATCGTTTGATTCCCGATCTACAAGACACGCTTAAGTTTATCCAAATGAAATTAGGTGAGGCTGAGCGATCGGCGATTGTTCAAGTAATGGCGATTAAGAATATGATTGAAGAACAAGAAGCACGAGCAGAAAGGGCACGCGCTTAATAAAAACTATAACTCCTTTTAAATGTTAAAAATTAATATCTTATTGTCCTCTGTCATCTTGAGTACTATTTTTACTCAAACACTTCAAGCCGCTGCTCCAGCGGTATCGGCTTATCCTTATAGTGCTCGCTTAAATGCCGGACCAACCGCCACAACGCAGGTAGTTGAAGCATCCCTACCTGCCGAAAGTCTTCGCTTTATTCGCGAAGATTTTGGTAACATTCAAATGGTAAACGACCGTAATGAAGATGTCATTTTTGATTTATACGACAAACCAGCTGGACCGGTTAAAAAAGTCAGTAAAATTGAGCTATCTGACGCAGCGTTAGAGGCTGTGCCTGAAAATCTATTTGATGACAATCGTCTTACCTCTTTTGCTTTCAAAAATAGAATTGAAGCCAACTCACCGGCAACTATTCTAATTGATTTTGGTGAATTAACCGCTTTGCACAGAGTTGAAATTTGGCCAACTTATGGATCCGATATTAAGGGGATGGAACTTCGAGCGGGCTTTGCTCGCGATTCTCTTCGCACGCTTAAAAAAAAGACAGCCTTTTTACCCGTAATCGATAGTGATTATGCTCCCATACGTTGGCTAGAGATCTCTCTTTGGGGGAAAAATGTAGACCTTGAAGATATCAATTTTTTTGCCAAAGGTGAAGTTAAGCTTTACTTCACGGCCGAAGAGAATCAACGCTACAAAGTTTTATACGGAGATAAAAATCTTAATAACAAACGATTCAAAACTCGAGTTTCTAAGCCTCAACAAAGTGATTTTCAATATAATTTTGGTGCCCAAGAATTTAATTCATTTGCCGCAGAGGATTTTGACGGTGATACTATACTTAATATAGATGACAATTGCCCTTTGGTAAGTAATAAGTCGCAAGCAGATCAAGACGAGGATCGTATCGGAGACCCTTGTGATAACGCGGTTGAAGTTAAAAATTTTTCACAGCTTGATGTTGACTTAGATGGTGTAGCGGACTTGATTGATAATTGTAAGTTAATCCCTAATCCGGATCAAAAAAATCGTGATAAGGATGATTTTGGTGATGCGTGTGATAATGCTTACGCCTCAGAGTCAGTGTTTAAAAAATGGACAGGAAAATCCGGTAATCAAGAAGGTCTCTCAATTCCCTATGGCTTGATTGGTGGCTTGTTAGCCATTATTGCCGTATTATTCCTTGGTGTGAAACTTGGAAAAAAGAACTGTTAGTAGTTTTTTTGCTCTATATGAGCTATAATAAAAAGAATTTAAATAAATTAAAATGACTCAAAGCCTAACAAATCATTTGGTGCCAATGGTGGTTGAAAAAACTGACGGCGGCGAACGTTCTTATGATATCTATTCTCGACTGCTTAAAGATCGAGTAATTTTTGTTGGAACAGGTATTGATGCACATATGGCAAACTTGGTTATTGCTCAATTGTTATTCTTAGAATCTGAAGACTCAAAGAAAGATATTACGATTTATGTTAATTCTCCTGGCGGATCTGTTTCTGCTGGTTTAGCGATTATTGATACCATGAATTACCTTAAGCCAGACGTCTCTACAGTTTGTGTGGGCATGGCTGCCAGTATGGGGGCAATGATCTTAATGTCCGGCGCTAAAGGGAAACGTTTTGCTCTCCCTCATTCAGAAGTAATGATTCATCAACCGCTTGGCGGCACACAAGGGCAGGCCTCTGATATAGAGATCCATGCAAAACATATTTTGGATACAAAAGAAACTTTGTATCAAATGATTCATGACTGTACAGGGCAAGATAAAGCTCAAATTATTAAAGACTGTGATCGAGATAATTTTATTCCCGCTTCTCATGCGGTTGAATATGGTCAACACGGACTGATTGATAAAGTAATTAAGAAGAAGTAGGTCACTCTTGAATATTATTCTTCATAGAAAGAATCCTTTTACTAGTTACGTTTAGATCCTCGCTACTGAGGATGATATGACTAGGGCTTTTTTATTTTAGGCTTTCTAAAAAAAACTAACTTTAAACCTTTGACATACCCTAAAAGCCTTTTACAATCCTCGCGATAACTTTGGGAAATCCTCAAGTTTAACCCTCTTTAACTCACCGCTCTTAATCATGCAAAAAACATACGAAAACATTCAATCAATCGCCGGACCAATTATGGTTGTAGATGGTGTAGAAGGCGTTAAATACGAAGAACTAGTTGAGGTCACTCAGGCGGATGGTACAAAACGAATGGGGAAAGTACTCGAAGTTCACTCTGATCGAGCGATGGTTCAAATGTTTGA
>CAMZKS010000040.1 GCA_947311285.1 uncultured bacterium
ATTATAGCCCGTATGGGAACATTTTTCACATCCATTTCTCTTTGGTATCTCTAAGAATACTCCCTGCTCACCGTTATGTTCGCTCTTTACTTTTCCACTCTTTTTTATGCCTGGATACAGAGCTTCTAGTGTTTTAAGCAACGCACTTACCCGCGTATGATCTTTCAAGTTTACCCACTCTTTTTTCAGACAGTATTGGCAAACATTTCGTACTAAACGCTGCGCGAATACAGCATTAATAGCTGCGGCAATATTAAAACTTTCTAAGCCTAAATTTCGCAAGCGAGTAATCGCTCCTAAAGCCGAATTGGTATGCAAGGAGCTCAATACCACATGTCCCGTTAACGCCGCCTCACTCGCAAGTTTAGCGGTGGTACTTTCTCTTATTTCTCCGATTAAAATAACGTCAGGGTCATGTCGAAGTAACGCCTTTAAACCATTCGCAAAGCTGTAGTCGGAATTTTCATCTACCGGAGACTGTGTCACCCCTTCTAAGTGATACTCCACCGGATCCTCCAGACTTACCAATTTTCGTTCTGAGCTATTAAGCTCTTTAAGCATCGCATAAAGTGTGGTTGTTTTACCACTTCCCGTCGGACCCGTTACCAACAACATACCGCTTTTTTTACTCAAGGCTTTATTAATCATACTTTCTGTCAGGTCATCAAACCCTAGCTCTGAAAAATTTTTCAAGCCTTTTCGACTATCCAGTACCCGCATTACGACTGACTCTAAAGTTTCGGTTGGCAAGGTTGATACCCGCAAATCGATATTGCGACCATTAGCGACAAAACGCAGACTACCATCTTGCGGAATATGTGAGATATTAGACCGCATGCCGGCTTCATACTTAATATAGTCCACTAACTTGATCACTCTTGGCATTTCGAGTTTCGCGATATCATGCAAAATTCCATCAATTCTAAAGCGAAGCACCGCCTGTGATTCATACGGCTGAATATGAATATCTGAGGCTTTCACCTTAATAGCGGCAATTTGAATTTCATTTAAAGACTCTGCTGCGGGTAACTTCGCCAGGCTAATCTCCAAGTCACCAAAACTTAAAAATTCAGACTCTAAATTAGATTCATTACTTTCTCTAAAGTCATGCTTCAACTTGATCGTTTTTTTCGTAAGCAAATCGGAGTTGTAAAGCGATAAAATATGATTGAGCCCTCTATTAGAACAAACAGCCCATGAAACATTCATTCTTTGCGCTTCAAGTTTTTCTTGTAATAAAGCCAATCCAGAAGCATTTGGGTCCAAAGCGGCCAACTTTAAATTAAAACCGTTTCGGTAATAAGGCACCACCTTGAGTTCTTGTGCTTGCTCACGCGTTATGAGGCTTAAAATATCAGGATTTATAGGAAACTTTGCCAAATCAATATAATCAAAACCCAGCTTCACCGCTCTTCCTTGAGCCTCTTTTTCTTCAAAGTTTTGATTAATAATATCAACCCCCACCGTGCTTTCATTTTTAATAGGCAAACTCATCAGACTATTATAGCAGAATTTAAACTTTATATCAAAACGAATAAATCCATTAATAGACCTGCCTTTCGTATCTCCTGACTTATTTTTTTGATCATAAAATTTGCTTCATAAAGCATTAAGGCTGATAATAATAAAAAAATACAGAGTGAAGCCTATGAATCAAAATCAACATCGTGAAACAAATACTAAAAAATGGCCTAACATTATTGCGGCTATTTTTGTGATTATTTCTGTTGGCGCTGCCGCCTTTCTTGGTTGGCAAAGCTTTCAACTGAAACAGAGGCAGAAAACACTAATACTCGCGATTTCGACTCAAAAACAAAATTTAATTGAGCTGAAAGAACGAGAAAAAATTGGCCAAAAAATGAAAGCCGCAGAAATTTTAAATAAAGCTAAGGTCTACCGTAAAAACTGGTCTAAAGTTTTAACCGATATAAACCAGGCTTTCCCAGAGCGGGGTCAAATAAAATTTAATAGCATATCGGTTGATGCCACTAATTCTGTTGAGGTTCAAGTCACCTCCCCAGATATTTCAAATGCAGCTCGTTTTTTATCACTTGTTAAAAGTAGTGATAAATTAAGCAATGGATTTATTAGTACTATTAGTCCTGCCATTAGCAATGAAAATGGTGCTAGCACTTACAACTTTAATGCCACGTTTGATTACCAACCAAAGGCCTCCACAACAGAATTAACGACTGACGAATCATGAAAAAAATATGGATTTACGCACTTCTGCTTTTAATACCCCTTTATGGTTTTTGGATTATACCTCAAAATAAGGCCATTAAGATTCGACAGGTGGACCTATCGATTCTGCAAGCAGAAACAGAGGAATACAAGACGAAAATAAAGCAATTATCTGATCTAAGCAAATTACTTGAGAACCCTATTTATGAGAGTGTTTTAGAGCAAATTCCGACCTCCCTTGAACAAGGAATAGTGATTCTTATTTTACAAAAAATTGCGCAAAGTACCGGTTTTGTTTTTGATAGTATTAATTTCAGTCGAGGGCAAAACGCAACACTTGAGACCAATACTTTAAACATAAACTTCTCTATTCGAGGACGAGAAGATAAGTTTATTAATTTTTTAGAAGCGATCGAAAAAAGTCCTCGATTTATGGGAATGGAGAGCTTTGCCTATAATATTGAAACTGTAAACGGTATTGATATTATTAATATGTCCGTGCCTCTTTACACGTTTGCTCAATCTAACGAGAACTAATGTCTACGGCTAAACCTCAAAACACAACAGCGACGAGTCAAGCAGCCTACAAGCCGTTTGATTTACTGAAAAAACCAAAACAACGGGCGGTTATTTATGGTTTAACAAACCGACAAAATGATCATTGGTTAATAAAGGCGAATGATTTACTACTAGATCATCAGCCTTTTAATTTAAAAGACAAAGCTCGATTTTTTCACTCGTTAAAGCTACTCGTCAATTCAGGCGTACAGTTTACCCGAGCGCTAGAAATGCTTTCTGATCGAACTCAACACGTTCGATTTTCACGAATTTTAAAAACTGTGGCATACGATATGCAGCAGAATGGTTTATCCTTTTCTGGCGCGATCCAAAAACACCCCTCTATTTTCGAGCAGTCAGAAGTAAAAATGATTTACTCCGGAGAACTGACCGGAAAAATCAATGCGACACTTGAAGCTATTGCGACTCAATTACAAAAAAACATTGAACTTGAGATGCGAGTAAAGTCGGCCTTGATGTACCCCGCAACCGTTGTAGGTGCCATCATATTAGCAGGTGCGGCAGTTATGTTTTTTATTGTTCCAAAACTAACCTCCCTCTTTGCAGAGCTTGGAGGGCAATTACCACTTAGTACCAGAATTTTGATGAATACATCAGAAATTATAGTAAGTTACTGGTGGTTACTACTATTTGGTATCGCTGGAGCTATCACTTGGTTTATTCAATGGAAAAGTTCTGAAGAAGGGCAACGCTCATGGCATCACTTCATTCTGAATTTCCCTCTCACTAAAAATATCGTCAGTAATATTCAAGTCACCAAGATCACTCTTAATTTCGCCACTCTGCTTTCTGCCGGAATTCCTTTAAGTAAAGCCTTAAGAGTGTTGGGGGAAATTGTTCCTAACAAAATTGTAGGCGATGATTTATTTGATATTGAAGTAAAAGTACGAAACGGAGACCCTTTGCATCAGTCCTTTTTAGACGCAAAACATATCGATTCTGTGGTTGGAGAAATATTAGAAGTCGGGGAAAAAACCGGACACATGGCCGAAGTTTTGCAAAAACTAGGCGATCAGTATGACCTAGAAGTAGAATCTCAGCTGAAAAACCTCTCCACTATTATTGAGCCTATCATTATTTTATTTGTAGGCGTCGCCGTTGCCTTCTTAATATTTGCAGTACTAATGCCTATTTTCAACTTACAAGATTTATTTGCAGCTTCCGCTTAACCTTATGATTAAAGCGAAACGTTCGGCTTTCACGCTTATCGAATTGCTAGTTGTAATTGTGATTATTGGAATTATGACGGCGATGATTGCTCCGGATTATTTAAAGTTTCGTCAAAAAATTGATTTAAAAAATAGTGTTAGTTTATTGCAATCAGGCTTAAACGAAGCCTATTCTCAGGCTCGTTCACGATCAAAGCATTATATTCTAAAAAAAACGACTGGCGACTCCGATCATTATTTAGTCTTTGAATGTGATGATTATTTTTGTACCACTCGAACAGCCGTTAGGAATAGTCAAGGTACGGGATTCGAACACAAACTTGAGGGTCACACACTTATAAGTAGTGCTGAATTTGAAATAAAATTTCTAGCGCCACATGGTGACATAGAAATAACCAGCTCAGATACAGCTAGACCCCTTTGTATAGAACTCGACAACAACGGCCTGGAAACGGCGCTGTATATTTATGAAAAATCAGGTTTGATAACCACTGATACACCATGATAAAATCAAAACATGGTTTTACCCTGATTGAATCACTTATTGTGATGTTTATTTTAGCCAGCAGCATGACAGCGGCGCTGTATTTACTAACTACGGTGGTATTTAGCACGCAGCAAAATCTTAAACGAACCAAAGCCGTCTATATGGCACAAGAGTGTGCCGAACTCGCTCGAAATTTAAGAGATACCGCTTGGGTTAATTATAGACCATGGGATTGCTCCTTCGGAAATATTGGAGATGAATTCGTGCTTTCGCCAACAAATTCAGCCAGCGATAAGATCAGCACCTGCAATAACATGCCTGGAGCGGTTCAATTGGTAGTTGCAAATAATACCAACACCGTCGTTTGGCAAGAAGGACTCACGTTAACTCATTTTCCAATCACTCCGAACGCCATCGATACAGGCTATAAAAGAGTCTTAACGCATGTAGATCTAGATACTAATTCGGACACACTTGATTTGGAGTGTTCCGTGGAGTGGGATTTCAATGGACGCCCCCAAAACGTAACCACCACACAAACACTTACTAACTGGCGCAAAAATTAAGATGTTAAAAATTAAAACGTTTTACATGCCACTAAGCTGGAAGCTTTCTTCTCACCGCTGCAAAGTAAGTGGTTTCACACTGATTGAGTTATTAGTGTCTATCGTCATAACCGGTATGATGCTAACCTTGGTACTCGCCAGCTACTGGACGTTTTTACAAACCCAACAAAAAATGGCGATAAGCCGTGAATTACAAAGCGAAGTACGATTTGTGTTTAATCGTTTTACCGACAAAGTTCGATCAAGCACGATTGATTATGCCGAGTACGTTCCAGGTGGAGAATGTGAAATCACTGGCACTCGACTATGCCTTATTAGCTCTTCCAGAACAGGCATTTTCCTTGATTATGATAGCACTAACACGATTTTAAATCTCGGTATACGACCGGCTTACAATGCCGGAGACCCCGTGCCAGCTATTGAATATGAACCACTACTCTCACCTAATAAATTTACCGTTACCGGATTAAACTTTGATTTCGCTCCTACCAATGATCCGGCGGTACTAGCCAATGCCCAGCTACAACCTAAAGCAACATTTTATCTTGAAGTAAGCCCGCGCGATGGGCGTTACCAAGACTTAGTGATTGAAAGCCAGACCACTATTTCATCTCGTCAGTACTAAATGAGGTACCTACTACACGCTATCGAGTCAAAAAAGATTCAGGTTAAAACTGAGGGCTCTGCTTTGCTTGTAAGCATTATGCTTTCCGGACTCATGATTACCGTTGGTATCATGTCTGCTCGTTTGGCCGTGCGAGAAGTAGAAATGTCCACTGATTTATTTTTATCAGAAAAAGCCTATTTAAGTGCAGAGTCTGGCGTAGAAAAATCACTTTTCAAATTAAAATCAGATCCATTAGCCCATGTCCAACCATCACTGAACGATGGAGATATAAATGATTTAGAAGATGATTTTACCGAAGTCTCTATTCGTAACCTCATCATCCAAAGCCCCACTTCAACAGATTTTTCTAAAGGTAAATTTGAGTTCACCTTACCGCCATTACAAAGCCAAAAGTTCAGATTTCAAAAAGATGACGACTTAGATATAAACACTAATCCAGTTGCCGTTAATGGCACCGTATCTGTTAACCTAGATACCCCTGGTGCGTTTTTCTGGCGATTTTTATGTAATGACAGCTCTGGTGCGACAGCAGCCCTGCAGGCGCAAGCAACAAGTAATCTTTCAAATTTGTTAACCACCCCTGGTGTCGATGACGACGGGAACTCGTTAACCTTTGACGCTTGGACGGGCGTCGATAAAAATACCTGCTTTATTTCCATCCAAAATTTACAATCGGCATCTGTTACTTACACCTTTTCAGGTACAACTATGGCACCACACGCCGCCCATATACATGCCGTAGGCACGCATCAAGGTCGCGAAAAACATATTCGTTTTGATTACGCCCAAAAAAGTTTAGGCTCACTCTTCGACTTTAGTTTCTTACACAGTAAAGGCGGGTTGTAATTAAGCCATAACCACATTACCCGCTTCATATTTAACCTCAGCCTGTTCAGGCTGTACTTTGTTAGACGTGTAAGGTCGGTCATAAATAATCCCTTCCGTAATCAAGCTCGCCGGAGCATCACACAAAAGTTCATCACCATAGGTTACTCGGTACTGGCCATCCGCCCGAACCGTTCCTACTTTTGAAGCACCAGCATGAGCGGCCACTTTCCCCAGTTCCCACTTCGTTTCAAAGTGGTCAATAATTGAGTCGGTTAATGATGGATGACAAGCGAAACAAAATCGTTCTTGTGTTTCTGAGCACGCAATTACATGCGGCAAAAATCCTTCTTTTGCCACGTGCAGGCTATAAAGCTGAATATCGGCACCATAACCACCACCTTCGGCTAGTTCAACTGTGGCACAAAGTACGCCCCCCGCGCCTAAATCTTTGCACGCAATTTTATCAAGCTCATTGGTTTCTTTCAAGCACTCTATTAAGTCCATAATTGAAGCAATTAAATGTCGCTCTAAAAATGGATTTGGTTCTTGCACAGCGGCTTTTTTAAATTCTAAATCGTCGTCTTCACTAAAACCTTCTGATGAAAAACTCGCTCCACCAAAACCAGAGTTATCCGTTGGTTTTCCAACAATGATCAATTCCCACTGTTCTTCTGCTGCTTCTTTTGGCACATAAGAATGAATTAGTTCCGAGGCTCGCAATGAACCGAGCGCCGTGACATTCACTAAACAATTCCCATTGAAAGCTTCATCAAACCAAACATCTCCGCCAATATTTGGAACGCCTAAGGGATTACCGTAACCCGCGATTCCGGCTACAACCCCTTGAGCAATATTACGTTGTTCTGGAATTTGAGTGTTTCCAAGTCTTAAAGAATCTAAAACGCCAACGGGGCGCGCGCCCATACATAAAATATCACGAACAATCCCTCCAATACCCGTGGCCGCGCCTTCGTAAGGAACAATTCGACTCGGGCTGTTATGTGATTCGTGTCCTACCGCTATGCAGTAACGCTCACTCTCGTGCTCAAACACTCGTAACACACCGGCATCTTCGGCTGGACCAAGTTCTACCGTTGGGCCCGTAGTGGGAAAACCACTTAAATGAGGTCGCGAACTTTTATAACTACAGTGTTCTGATAACTGGATCCCAAAAATAGTCGCTTCCGCTAAAGTCATAGGACGCCCTAGCTTCGTTTGCAAATTTTGCGCTTCATCGAGGTTTAAGGCAATACGATGTTCTTTAAGTAGCGTTTCTGCTTGGTCGGAAAAAAAGTCGAGTTTTAAAGTCATAGGGATATTTTTACAGAGAGAGTATAAACAGAAAATCATATTATTAAATGAATAATCGATTAAGTTTGAATTTGACTGAAAGGAGAAAGAAGAATAATTTTAATCTATGAATAGGGTAAGAAAAGCTGACGGATCCTTTCGAGCAAAAAGAAAAGATACCAAGATTAAAACCATTGAAAAAAAATATGGCGTTGATCTAGGCGTACGTTCTGATATGCATTTAGGAACCTATCTCAAAAAAAACGGATATTCATCCCTCTCTAAAATGCTTGAATCATAGCCTAAGTTGAATGCACCAAGATACTAATTTCCCTTTCATTCAAGATTCTATCTTACAACAAAATTTGGATATGGTGTTTGATCATATATTAGAATTAATTTTAGTAATTGAGACGTCGAACAACCTAAGCTCAACTTCGATAAGTAGTTTTAGAAAAACATTAATAATTTATACTGCCTCCATAGTTGAGGCACTACTCCTGTATAAACTAAAGCTTTTTATCAAAAGTGACATTCTAATAGAAAAAGATAAGAAAAATAAATGGGTTTATCCTGACGTAAAAGTACTTCACAAACTACCAGGAAGCACAGATGAAATAATTGCAGGGACGAGAAAAATCAAAGAAATTGAAACACGAGTAGATAAAATAAATTTCGAAGGCCTTGTTACACATTGTAAAATTAATGACTTAATAACAGAAGATCTATATAGGGAAATTAAAAAACTTAAAAACCTACGCAACAGGCTTCATATAGGCGGTCTCAAAGAAATAGAAAAAGGTTATTCAGAAAAAGACCTTAAACTCGCATTTTCAGCAGCACAAAGACTAAAATCTACTTTCTAAAGCAAGCTCTGCGGTTCCGCCTTCTCAATCACATCTGTAGTGCTGCCAACATCTAAGTTCGAAACTTTCTCAATTTGGTTCTGCAATTTATCATTTTCTGTTTGCACCGAAGTAATTTGACTTGAAGCTCTGCCTAGATGCGTGGCCGTTAAACGAACCGCCTCGTCTAATTTTTGCGCTTGCTTCTTAACGCCTCCCAATTGAGCTAGAGCCACTTGGGCTTGTTTAGCAAACTGCTGGCTTTGATAAGCGCTTAAAATCACCTGCAAAACATAGACTAAGGTGTTTGGCCCTGTCAGAAGAACTTTCTTCTCACGAGAGTATTCATAAATTTCACGTGAGCGAATCGCTGCTTCATAATAAATGCTTTCGCTTGGTAAAAACATAATGGCAAAGTCGAGGGTATCAAGTTCCGGCTTAATATACTTTGTAACCTCGTTTATTCTGGCCTTTAAGGCCTTCTGAAACTCCTTTTGAGCCACAGCTGAGTGTTCGGGTGTTTCTGCATTAATAATCATCTCAAAAGCCGGTAAAGGGAATTTAGCATCAATTGGAATAAAACCATTATTCGTTTTAACTACGGCATCTACCGTTGCCCCCGTTCCTAATGAAAATTGCCGTTCCCATAATTGTTGTGGAAACACTGATGCCAAAATTTCTTCTAAGCCTTCTTCTCCCATCGAACCCCGACCTTTAGGTGCTCGTAGTATTTTATCAAGATTCTCTATTTTAGATCCAATTTCTCCCATTTTTCCGAGCTCTTTTTGTAAACCACCAATCACCGACGAGGATTTATCAAGCCGGTCATTAAGTTGCTTAGAGCTTTCTGTCAGTTTTGTATCAACGGTTTTATTAATTCGAAAAAATTCATCACGCAAGTGCTTAGAATTCTCTCTTAATTCTGTTTTTAAACTTTCTTGCTGGCGGTGACGATCTTCTTTGTCCCGGTTAAACGATTCTAATAGTTGTTGTAACTCGGGAGAGTCTTTAGGCGCTTGCTGTTGTTGCTTCCAC
>CAMZKS010000041.1 GCA_947311285.1 uncultured bacterium
AATACATAATAAGGCTCTAATCTGTGTTTAGGATTCTCGCTTCCGAGAATGACGCGGCGAGTGGTAGTTATTTACTTTTTCTTTAATTTTGCTAAAAATAATCAGACGGTCTTTCTTCTAAAAAATTTATGGCAACGCCAGTACAAAGGCAATATTGGGATTTAAAAAATAAAAACCCGGAAGCGGTGTTATTTTTTCGTTTAGGAGATTTTTACGAACTGTTTTTTGAAGATGCATTAATTGCGTCTAAAATTTTAGGCATCACTTTAACCTCCAGACACAAAGGTTCTGAAAATGAAATGCCCATGGCCGGATTCCCACATCATGCCCATAAAGATTATTTAGAAAAACTAATAGAAACGGGCTACAAAGTCGCGATCGCCGAACAACAAACTGATAAGGACGGTAAAATTAGTCGTTACATTGCCCGCTTAGTAACCCCTGGAAGCACTCTTGAAACCGGCACCTTAACGGCAGATCAAGCTCACTATTTACTGGCAACACATTATGATGAAAAAACGAATAATTTTGCTTTAGCTTACGCGGATGTTTCAACCGGAGAATTTTGTACAATGCAATTTAGCGAACCCACTCGTTTTTGGGATGAACTGTATAAGCTCGCGCCTAAAGAGATTTTATTATCCGCGATAGATTTTAAAAATGAAGCTTTTACTAAATTGCTTCCGCAAGCACTGCTAACCCCTACCCCAGAGGTGAAACTTAAAGCTGCGACCCAAAGTCTAAAAAATCATTTCCCAGAAAACCACTTAAGCGTTACTGGCATTGAAAAGCTAGAAACTATTTTGATTTTATCCGCACGCGTATTGGCGTATTTAGCCGAAACCCAAAAAACAGAACTAAAGCACATTAATAAAATTAAACACTGCCGTGTGGATGATTTTATGGCCTTAGACACACAAACTTTTCGACATTTAGAAATTTTTGGCTCACTTAACCAAGGCGAACATAATGCGACGTTGTGGCAAACACTTAAGAAGCCCTTTAGTGCTCCTGGTGGCCGTTTGTTGCGTTATTGGTTGTGCAACCCATTACTTGATAAGAATCTTATTAACGGCCGTTTAGTGGCTGTTGGAGAACTACACAAAACACCCGCACTAAGAACTCCGCTTGAGATTCGCCTCAAAACCGTTCCAGACCTAGAAAGATTGCTGGCCAGAATTAGCAGTGGGCGCGGCAATGGACGTGATCTCGCTTTTTTTCGGGACGCATTTTTGGCTTTTCCTGAGCTAGCGAAAACGGTACAAACCGCCAATAGCGAACTATTAAACCAAGCCGCACCGGCTTTAAGTGTGTTTAGAGACTTATGTGAAGTCTTAAGTGACGCCTTAGTCGAACACCCTCCACTCGAAATTACTCAAGGCGGCATTTTCAAAGTGGGCTATAATGCAAAACTTGATGAGCTATTAAGTTTAACGCAAGACTCAAAAACTTGGCTCGAAAACTATGTTACACAGTGTAAATCTGAAACCGGTATTACACACTTAAAAGCAACTTATTCTAGAAATTTTGGTTTCACGTTAGAGGTTAGCAAATCACAGGCAGGAAAAGCACCGGAGGCTTGGACCCGTCGGCAAACATTGATCAATGCAGAACGTTACACCACACCAGAACTTACCAATTACGAAACACGCGCTCTAGCCGCTGAATCCGAAAGTTTTGCCCTTGAGCACAAATTATATGGAGACTTACAAACAAAAGTTTTAGAATATTTACAGCCGATTCAAAAAGCCGCTGGGGCGTTAGCACAAGTCGATGCCTTACTTAGTTTAAGTCGCACTGCCTTGGCTTACCGATGGTCGAAGCCCGGACTGCGCGATGACACAGGCTTCTTAAATATTGTGGGTGGGAAACACCCCGTAGTAGAACAATTAAGTACTGAAAGTTTTGTAGCCAATAGTTTGAAAATGAACCCCGATTCTCGGTTTCATTTAATTTCCGGCCCAAATATGGCGGGTAAATCCACCTTTTTGCGTCAAAATGCACTTATCATTTTACTGGCTCAAATTGGAAGTTTTGTACCAGCCAAAAAAGCAGAGCTCAGTATTTACGATCGCATTTTTACACGAGTTGGTGCGAGTGATAATTTAGCCGCCGGTCAATCAACCTTCTTTGTAGAAATGGCCGAAACCGCGCGTATTTTACATGCCGCCACTAATCGAAGCTTTGTCGTACTAGATGAAATTGGTCGTGGAACCTCTACCTTTGATGGCATTTCCCTTGCTTGGGCCATTACCGAGTGTTTACACGACAAAATTAAAGCCAATACCTTGTTTGCCACGCACTACCATGAGCTCATCGATTTAGCGGATGATTTAAACAGTGCCGCTAATCGGCACGTATCCGTCACCCAAAATTCAAACGGGATCGTCTTTTTAAGGCACATTAAGCCCGGTGGCATTTCTGACAGTTTCGGGATTGAAGTCGCCAAATTAGCGGGCGTACCTGAAAGCGTGGTACAAAATGCCCGCGAAGTATTAAGTCGTTTAGAATCTGAAAGCTTACTCAGTGGAAAACCAAACTTATTTAGCACCGCTGCGCCCCGAGAACGCGTAGTAGAAATAAGCGTTGCATCAGAAGTAGATAAATTTGTAGCCGATATTAATCCTGATGATTTAAGTCCAAAAGAAGCGCTAGAGATTATTTATGAACTCAAACAAATTGACGAAAAGTAAATATTGGGTTTAGTAGTATGGATGAATGAAAATTTAGATATTGCTCAAGGCTATATAGATATTCACCGCTTATGTGAGGAGCAAGGCAGAATTGTTAGTCCAAATTCTTTTGTCTTAGCGGCACAACAAGCCTTCAGTATTATGCTTTTGCAATTTAATGGCACAGCAGAGAAAGCGAGACTCGCTGCTAGAAAAAAAACTTTTTGGTACGTTAATAAATTAAGAAAAAAAGGAATAGGAATTCATCGAACTGGGTTTGAGGATCCTGCATTTAAAGATTCCGAGGCCTCTCAACTTGAGCTTTGTAACCACCAACAAGGCTTTGAAGCTAATGCCGCTTATGGGTTTTGGACAGCCGAAACCGCTGCGAAGACTGCCATTGTGCTTAAAAGTGAATTAGCGGAGCATAAATTAATTGGACCTGGAATTCGAAAACTTGAGCCTATTATTGCTGATAGAAGCGTAATTACAGATTCTGGAGCAAAAATGGCAGATCAATTTCATGCGCTTCATGACTCCATTTCTACACAAGTTGTGAACCAAATGAATACTGGAGGAAGAGCGTTGGTTTTTCCTGAATCTACTCGCTCAAAAAATGGCGATGTTAAAACTTTCAAAAAACGGATTGTAACGCCACCAATTAAATATATTCAACAATCAGACAACCCTACATTAGTAGTTAAAACGGCTCACGCTAGAGGTGTATTTCCTCATTCTGTTGAAGAAATGGGAAAATGGGGCAAAGAAACACCTACATACGAAATGCCATTACGCTTTTACCTAGATTTAGTTAATACCTCTGGGCGTCCTCCGCAAGAAGTACTCGACGAGGTGCGCACCATCATGCGAGCAAACTTAAGAACTGCTATTGCGGCTGATTTAAATTTTTTAGAAACCGCTGCTTAATTTTTTCAGTTCAATAAGTAGTGTTGATTTCGATGAACCAAGAACGAAAAAATTTGTTAGCTCAGCTTAAGACCAACGACCTAAAGGCCAATGTTCCCAGTATTTCTGAGGAAAATGCGGCTTTTTTACATAACTTAATTTTAGAAAGAGGTTTCCAAAGTGCGCTTGAAATTGGTACGGCACACGGATATTCTACCATTTGGTTAGCCGACGCGTTAGAGCAAAACGACGGACACTTAACGACTATTGAGCATTCTCCACCAAGTTTTAACCAAGCAAAAGTAAATATATACCGAGCTAAGTTAGAACAAAGTATCTCACAACATTTAGGCCGAGCCCAAACCGTAATTGCCAAAGCATTGCCGGAAGATGAAAATTATAATTTTATTTTCATCGATGGCATAAAAAAAAGCACTCTTGAATTTTTTGAACTGGCTAGCCCAAGGCTTAAAAAAGGTGGAATGATTGTGGTGGACGATGTGATTAAGTTCAAAATTAAGATGAAAAGTTTTTATGCTTACTTAAACCAACAAACCGCTTGGCATTATGAGATAAAAAAACTCGACACAGATGATGGTATCCTTCTGATAGAAAGAATTTAAACCACTATTTAACAAAAAAACGGTTCACATTATTTGAAAATATTTTCGCACTCACGCAAGACCGTTTAACCTTTTGCGAAGCGCAAAAGTTGCAATTTACCCAAGAAAGGTTAAAAACAACCAAAGGAACCCCACATCCTAAACACCCATATTCCCAATGGACAACCAAACACTGGTTTCTCTCTTTTGCCCCGACTGTCGAGGACGATTTGATGCTGAAGGCGCGGACATCGCTGAAGACGAAGTGCTGGAGTGCGCTTTGTGTGGGGCAGAAATTTTAATTCTACAAGAAAATCCAATTCGAATTAAACTCTTCACCGAAGACGACGACTTTTAAATAATGCTTAAACCTACGCCTCACAGCTAATCACTCTATCTACCGGCTGATCATGCTTCTCCGTTGGCACTTTTTCTACTACCGCAAAACGAGGTAATACGACTAAAGTACTTACAGACTCTGGCAGACTCGCTAAATATTTATCATAAAATCCCCCACCTTGCCCTAAGCGGTTACCCGCTTTATCCGTGGCAACGGCCGGAACAATAATTAAATCACCTTTCATAGGAACCACTTCCGTGGTCGAGGTTGGTGCTAGAATATCAAAAACATCCATTTTAAGGGCGTTAAAATCTGTTTCTGCATAGAAACACATCTTTTTGTTTTCAATGCGAGGAAAAGCATAGACTTTGTTTGGAAAGGCTTTCATTAACGACGGCACAAAGGTTATTTCTTTTCCAAGTTGCGGTGCATACATAAATACGCGCTTTGCTTCTAAAAAAGTCGAGTTAGCTTCTAAATGCCTTAAGGCTGTTTCGGCTAAGCTTGCTTGATCCGATAAACTTAACATACCCCAGTGTGTTCTGATGTTTTTACGTAAGAAGTACTTACGCGCTACTAATATATCAGTTTCAATTTGAGTAAACAATTCGTCTGCATTTCTAAACGCTTTTACCGGTCGCAACTTCTTACCTAATTCCAGTGTTAATGACTCTCCATAAATATTTTTTTCAAAATCTAAAATATGTACCTCTGCAGAGAAAGCACCTCCAAAAGTTTTACGAGCCCCAAAGTGTAGTAATCCGCCATACGTTTCTTCCTCATAAAAAACGTCAACCAAGTAAACACCTTCCTCAATATCTGGCAATTGGGTCAACTCTAAGTTAGCGGTAGCAATGCCAAACTTAGCTCCAATCTGAACACCTTGTACAACTTTCGCAGTTATCATCATGAGCGATTGTAAAAACCGCTCACTAAATGAAAAGCTTCTTCCGTTGTTTTATAACCAACCTCGCAATTTCATCGCCGTAATAAGGCGCTCTAGCCCAAGTATTAAGGCTGAAGTTCTCCATGAGGCATCCTCATTTGTTACCTTGATATCTTTAAGATCTTTGTAGGCATTTTGCATTACTTTTTCTAAACGTTTATTTACATGCGTTTCCGTCCAAACATCCCCAGATCTATTTTGTACCCATTCAAAATACGATACCGTTACACCACCCGCGTTCGCTAAAATGTCCGGAATTACATCAATATTCTGCCCTTCTAAAATTGCATCCCCTTCTGGAGTAACCGGACCGTTAGCTAATTCTAATATGGTTTTCGCTTTTACGTTACTAGCATTCCCTTCATGCACAGCTCCATCTAGAGCGGCCAAAACTAAAACATCTACGTCTAAGCCTAAAAGTTCTTCATTTGAAATAACCTGCACATTTTCTCGTTTCATTTTTTCAATATCACAGGTGTCGCCTTCACAAAAGTTGCCACGCAATGAACCAACCTCTTTATATCCCTTAAACTTCGGGGCCGCACATTGATCTCCATTATAAAACACTCCTCCACTAG
>CAMZKS010000042.1 GCA_947311285.1 uncultured bacterium
AAAGCAATATGAGACGAGTTTTGAGACGCATTAAATGAACGTTTCGGGTGTGTCTCATATAGTATAGTTTATGAGACACCGCAAATATTGCAAATACATCTTATTGTTGATTGGGAAACCCCCTGCCCCGTGGTAAGAGCGAAGCTCAATACTATTTCTTGCGAAATTGCCATTCTTGGATAATATTTTAGCAAGACCTCATTTTACGAATAAAAGAAGCACCCATGACAGACGCACAAAAACAGCGCTTAGAAACGCAACTTTGGAATATCGCAAATGAGTTGCGTGGAAAGATGGGAGCGGACGAATTTCGCGACTACATCCTGGGCTTCATTTTCTACAAATACCTATCTGAAAAACAGCATATCTTTGCCAACAAACTTCTCGAAACCGAGGACGTGAAAGACTACACCAACGTTACCGGTGAAGAAGACATTGATGCAATTCGCGAAGAATCCTTGATCAAGCTCGGGTATTTTTTACGTCCAAACGAACTCTTTGAAGCCATCACTATCCGAGGGAATGCCGACACCGAGGGAAAAAGTAATTTCATCCTGGAAGACCTGCAATCGATCCTTAACAGTATCGAACAATCGACAATGGGAACCGAAAGCGAAGACGATTTCAATCAGCTCTTCGAAGATCTCGACCTTGGCAGCACAAAACTTGGGCGCAGTGTTGAAGCACGGAATACTTTAATCGCCAAAGTTCTCTCGCACCTGGATAAGATTGATTTCGCACTCGAGGATTCCGAATCCGATGTTCTGGGTGACGCTTACGAATACCTAATCGCACAATTCGCATCCGGTGCCGGTAAAAAGGCTGGAGAATTCTACACCCCACAACAGGTTTCGAAAATTCTCGCTAAAATTGTGACGCTTGATAAATCACGCATCAAATCGGCCTATGATCCCGCTTGTGGTTCGGGCTCATTGCTTTTGCGAATTTCTCGTGAAGCAGAAGTTGGTGAGTTTTTCGGCCAGGAGCTGAATAGGACAACCTACAACCTCGCGCGTATGAACATGATTTTGCATGATGTGCATTTCAGCCGCTTTGATATCAAACAGGAAGACACGCTCGAACACCCGCAACACCTCGACCATAGCTTTGATGTGGTGGTTGCCAATCCGCCGTTTTCGGCCAAGTGGAAGGGTAAGGATAATCCGCTGAATGAAACCGATGATCGGTTTAGCCAGTATGGGGTGTTGGCCCCGAGCAGCAAGGCTGATTTCGCCTTTGTGCAGCATATGATCTATCAGTTGAACGACAGCGGAACTATGGCCGTGGTTCTGCCGCACGGGGTGCTTTTCCGTGGGGCTACCGAGGGGAAAATCCGTGAATATATCATCAAGGAACAAAACTATCTTGATGCCGTGATTGGCCTGCCTGCCAACCTGTTTTATGGCACCAGCATTCCAGCCTGTATTCTGATCTTCAAAAAATGCCGTGTGCATGACGACGATATCTTGTTCATTGATGCCAGCCAAGATTTTGAGAAGATCGGCAATCAGAATGCGCTGACCGACGATCATGTTACCAAGATTATCGAAACCTATGCGACGCGTGAAACGCTCGATAAATATTCCCATGTCGCGCCGCTGTCCGAGGTGGCCGAGAGTGATTATAACCTCAACATCCCGCGCTATATTGATACCTTTGAGGAGGAAAAGCCAGTTGATATTGAGGCCGTCGCGGCAGAGCTGTACGCGCTAGAGGGCGCAATGCAGGACACCAACGCCACCATCACCGGATTTTGTAAGGAGCTGGGCATTCCCAGCCCGTTTTAAACCATGAGCATGACACAAAAACAACAATATAACGTGCCAGCCTTACGATTTCCTGAGTTTAGAGGAGGGGTTAAGAAAAGGTCTCTGGGGGACTTTTATGAGTTCAAATCAACTAATTCACTTTCACGCGATAAACTCAATTACGAGCGAGGTGAGGTGCGTAATATTCACTATGGCGATATTCATAAAAAATTCAGACCAGCCTTTAACTTGATAAATGAGCAAGTTCCTTTCATTAATTCGGACGTGGATTTATCGCGAATTTCAGAAGACAAATACTGCAAGAATGGAGATTTAGTCATTGCCGATGCATCAGAGGATTATGCTGATATTGGCAAGACAATTGAGCTAGTCCATCTTAATGGCGAAAAAGTATTGGCTGGCCTGCACACCCTTCTTGCCCGTCTTGTTTCGGATGATCTAGCAATAGGCTTTGGGTCTTATGTAATGGCTTGTTCTTCGGTGAGGAAACAAATCATGCTCATTGCTCAAGGCACGAAAGTTCTGGGAATCTCAGCGGGCAGAATGACTAAAATTATTCTGCCAATGCCCAGCAATGAAGAACAACAAAAAATAGTCTCGTTTCTGTCCTCGGTCGATGCCAAAATCGAGCAACTCGATAAGAAAAAAATCCTTTTGGAGCAATACAAAAAAGGCATGATGCAAAATCTCTTTTCCAAAGAGCTTCGCTTCAAAGACGTCCAAGGCAATGATTTCCCTGATTGGGAGGAGAAGATACTAGGGGATGTTCTCGAAATAAAACTAAGAGAGCAGTCTAAACCCCGCGAAAACTATCTTGCTATCGGGGTGAGAAGCCACATGAAGGGAACATTTCAAAAACCTGATTTTGATCCCAGCAAAATAGCAATGGAAAAGCTATTTGTGGTTCGAAAAGATGACTTAATAGTTAATATTACTTTTGCATGGGAAGGAGCAATCGCAATGGTTAAAGCCGAAGATGATGGTGGATTCGTCTCGCACAGGTTTCCAACTTACAACTGTATTTCTGGTAAGCTCCTTCCAGAGTATATTAAGCAAGTAATACTGAATAAACGCTTCAAGTATCTATTAGACTTAATTTCCCCCGGTGGTGCGGGGCGAAATAGAGTACTCAGCAAAAAGAGTTTCTTGAAACTTAAATGGTCCTTCCCTGACATTCAAGAACAGCAAAAAATCGCCGATTCCCTATCCTCAATCGACCAGAAAATCGCCCTTGTCTCCACCGAACTTAACCATGCCAAAACCTTCAAGAAGGGCTTGCTACAACAGATGTTTATTTAATTCATTATTTTAGGGAATCCATGTCCACACAATCTGAACAAACACTTGAAAACAACCTTATTATCCAGCTTGAAACCTTGGGTTTTGACAAGGTGCGTATTGATGACGAAGACGCGTTGCTAGTTAACCTGAAGGCGCAGCTTGAAAAGCACAACAAGGTGCTACTTTCGGACGGTGAATTCAAACAAATTTTGAACAAGCTGGCCAAGGGTAATATTTTCGAGAAAGCCAAAACTCTGCGCGGTAAAATAGCCTATACGCGGGACGACGGGACTACCGGATACGTTGAGTTAATCAATCAAATTCAGTGGTGTAAAAACCAGTATCAAGTGACGCACCAGGTCACTATGAAAGACAAATATACCAACCGCTATGACGTGACGATTTTAGTCAACGGCCTGCCCCTGGTCCAGATAGAGCTGAAGCGCCGTGGCCTGGAAATGAAGGAAGCCTTCAACCAGACCAATCGTTACCACCGGCATTCGTTTTCAGCCGGTTACGGTCTGTTTGGCTATATCCAGCTCTTTGTTATCAGCAACGGGGTGAATACTAAATATTACGCCAATAACCCCGTGGGCA
>CAMZKS010000043.1 GCA_947311285.1 uncultured bacterium
AGAGATGAATGAGTGTCAATCTATGGGGATTGAAGTGTTACCTCCAAGTGTGAATGAATCGGGCAGTCATTTTACGGTTATTAAAGTCAACGAAAGTACTCAAACTACCCTTGAATTGAAAGAAGATCAAGAAGTGCGTGACCAATGTATTCGCTTTGGTTTAACAGCGATTAAAGGTTTAGGAGAAGAAACAGTGAATCAAATTATTTTTGAACGGAATCGTGGTGGTCACTTTAAAAGTTTACAAGATTTTGCAAAACGAGTGCCAGCTAAGCTGATGAATAAAAAGACATTAGAGGCGTTAGCTTATTCAGGTGCGCTGGATAAGTTTGGCGACCGTAAAGCGATTGTTGATAGCTTGGATGAGTTGGCAAGTTTCGCGAAAGACTTTCAGCTGAAGCAAGAAAGTGGCCAAATGGGGCTTTTTGGTGGGGTGGATGAAGCGGCGATTGAATTTACTTTAAAAGATACTGTAGCCACTAAAGAAGATATTTTAAAGTGGGAACGAGAGAGTTTAGGATTGTTCGTTTCCGATCACCCACTTAAAGGTTTAAAACAATATTTTTCTAAGTATGGAACCTTGATTGGCACCTTAACTGAGGATGAAGACGCGGGCGAACAACGCACTATTCATGCGCTGGTCATTAGTGCGCGTCAAATTATTACTAAAGCGGGTAAAAATATGGCGATCTTAAATTTAGAGGATACCTCTGGTAAAATTGAGGCCGCTATTTTTCCAAAAATTTATAGTTCTATTCCGCGCGCCGCTATGGAAGTGGATGCATTTATTCGAGTACAATGTAAAATCGATGATCGTGACGGCGTGCTTAATTGTATTGTAAATGAAATTAAATTGGGGGACCTTAAAAAAGTTCAAGCGCAACAAGAGATGTTTATAGAGGGATCGTCCGATGTTTCTGCCTCAACAGATCCAAAAATATATACGCTCATAATTCCTGATAGTGCTACGAAAGCACAAATTGCAGATTTAAAGCTACTGCTTCGTGAATATGAATCTAAGGCCCCAGAAGCGCTTAAGGTGACGGTTGATATGGCGGGGAAAAATATTCCATTACCTTTATCTGTTATACCCTCACTAGAGATGGAAACCGCGATAGCTAATATACTTATCTAAATGAAAGCCTTTATATTGGCTGGCGGATTTGCGACTCGTTTGTGGCCCTTAACCGAGCACCGCGCCAAACCAATGTTGCTGGTAGATGGGAAACCTATTTTAGGGCATATTTTAGATCAAATACCAGAGGGCGTAGATATTTACTTACTAACCAATTCTCGCTTTGAACCTGATTTCAAAACTTTTCTTGCGACACAAACTAGGTGTGTTGAGATTTTTTGTGAAGACACTTATTGTGATGCTGAAAAATTAGGGGCCTTAGCGGCCGTGGCAACCGCGATTGAATACTATAACATTAACGATGATTTACTTGTTCTGGCGGGAGATAATTTATTGCCAGAGTTAGATTTAAAATTGTTATTTCCGGCTCCAGATACGGCACATTTAGCTTTAAAAAGCGTACCAAGCTTAGAAGATGCCCGCTCGTTTGGAGTGGTTGAATTTACCGATACTAAGGATTTAAATACATTAAAAATGATTAAATCTTTTATTGAGAAGCCGGAGCAGCCAACATCGACGGCAGTTTCGACAGGTTTTATGGGAATTGCTAAAGATTTGTTACCGGTATTAATAGCGTATTCTAAAAAATCACCAGATGCGTTAGGCGCTATTATAACCCAATTTTTAAGGCAAAATTTTTCAGTTTTAGGTTCACTTGTAAAAGGGGACTGGTTTGATGTAGGGAGTTATGAAGCCTATTTAGAGGCCCATAAAACGTTGCAAAAAAGGAGTCTTAAAATGGATGATACAGCCGTGGTAAAGAATTGCACTTTCGAAGGGAAAGTCTATATTGGTGCAGGCTCGGTAATCAAAAACTCTGTTTTGGTTGATGCGATTATTTATCCAAACACAAAACTTGAACAGTGTCATATTTCGCAATGTGTAATTGATTCGGATTGTGATTTTAAAGGCGTGGATCTTAGTCGCAAACTAGTTCGGCAAGGCACAAGGGTTCACGGCACAAGCTAAACTATAATTTTCGCAATATTTTGTATTAAAGCCTTATTGTAGCCGTACTTCATTCGCGTTGGTCCTAAAATACCAAAGGAACCTTGGGAGTGCGCTGTTTTGAATTTAGTCACTAAAAGTGTGCAACTAGAAATTTCTTCAAGAATATTTTCTTCACCAATAAATATTTTTACTTCACCGGGATTTATATCAACCGTATCAATAAATTGTTTAAATCGTTCACGTCCTTCTAAAATTTCTACGACTTGAGCGGCTTTTTCTGGATCTAATATGAACTCAGGGCATCGAAGCACATTTGATAACCCTAGGTAAAAAGTTTGATCGTTTTCTACATTGGCGAAAGCCACATTCCCTGATAATTGGGCCAGAAGGCGCAAAGCGTCAAAGACGGACTCCTTGCTTTTTTCTAGTCGATATCTTTCTCGATGAATATCGAACACATTCCCAACGGCATTAAAATTTTGTTCTTCAAGGTCTGGCAATATTTCGTCTACAAAAAATCGATAACCTTTCTCTGTCGGTACTTTACCAGCGGAAACATGAGGTGAAACAATTAGGCCCACTTCTTCTAGCATTGAAAACTCATTTCGGACTGTCGCAGAAGAAACTTTGAATTGATTACTTTCTAGTAGCTTTTGTGAGGCCACTGGATTAGCGGTTTCTATAAAGTCTTCTACTAAAGCTTTTAAAATTAACATCGTTCGTTCTTTCATCGTTTATTATTTTAGCTAAAGTGTCCTTACTTCACAATGTTCTACTATCAAATTGCTCTGCGCCAAGTTCAAGATGCTTATACTTGGGAATCAACTGAGGTTTTGAATTTGGGTGACCGTGTAGAAGTGCGCTTTAGAAACCGAAAAAAAATTGGCATCGTGGTCGGTGTTAGTACTGACAAACCGAACTTTAAAACCGCCCCAGTGCTGTCATTAATTCAGGCTAATTTTTTGAATGAAACGAGTTTAAAACTGGCTCAGTATTTAAGTAAGACGCATTTTACGGCGTTAAGTAAGGTTTTAACGTTAATGGTTCCAGAATCATTTTGGTCAAAGCCAGATCCGGTTAAAAAAGAGACTTACTGGCAACTAGATGAGGATTTAACGATTGATATTTTGTCACATCCAACGCAAAAAAAGTATTTTGAATTTTTAGAAAATAACAATCACGAAGTTTGGAGTAACGAGATTCCTGATGCCTTTAAAAATACGCATAAAACTTTTGTTAAGAAAACTTTTCTGAAGGCAGGCAGATCCAGAGTCTCCATTGAGCATAGCTTGAAATTAGACTTAGCGAATTCAGACTCAAATCATGCCTTAACCTCTCAGCAAGACGGTGCCTTAAAATTGATTCTTGGTTGCCAGAGTGGCAGCTTGCTGTGGGGCGTAACTGGCAGTGGTAAAACAGAAGTTTATAAACAGTTTTTTAAAGCCTTGCAAAAAGAAGATCCAGACGCACAGTTTTTATTACCAGAAATTGCCTTAACACCACAACTAATTACGGCGTTTAATCATTTGTTTCCTAGTGAAGTGGCGGTGTGGCATTCAAACTTAACGGCTAATGAAAAAGTGCAAGTTTGGGCGCGAATACAAAGCGGCGCTATTAAAGTCTTAATAGGGACACGCTCCGCCGCATTGGTCCCTATGCCAAACCTAAAAGCCATGATACTGGATGAAGAACACGAATGGACGTTTAAAAACGAGTTTAATCCGCGATTTTGGACACATGAAGTAATAGAATTTTTATCTAAAGCATTAAAGATCCCGTATGTGTACGGATCAGCCACGCCAAAGCTGCGAACTTATCATTTAGTACAAACGAAAGCCCTTAACTTGGTAGAACTACCAGAACGGGTGCATAAAACGGCCATGCCTAAAATTACTCTTATTGATTTAAAGCAGGAAGCCAAACGCGGTAATTTCTCGCCCGTTTCGGCCGCACTGCAAGAAGCCATAACGGAAGTTTTAGCCTCTGGTAAACAAGTCGTTTTGTTTTTGAATAAAAGAGGTTATGCGGGGTCAGCTATGTGTCGTTACTGTGGAGACGCATTTGGGTGTGACAACTGTGATATGTCGTTAAAACTGCATCGTAGTGGCAGTAACAGTTTGCTGATTTGTCATGTGTGTGGAGCGATGAAGCGTTTTCCAAAGTGTTGTCCGTCTTGTCATAAAACCGAATTTACTTTTAAAGGATGGGGGACTCAGCAACTGGAAAATCAGTTGAAAGAACTATTTCCTCAAACGCCTCTTTTTCGAGCCGACAAAGATAATATTACTGGCCGTTATGATTTTGAGAATATGTTAAAATATTTCAAAAATACCCCGCAAAGTATTTTACTCGGTACGCAGATGATTGCTAAAGGTTTGGATTTTGCCGATGTAGCCTTAGTGGGCATCGTGTTAGCGGATGTAGGTTTGCACTTACCCGATCATCACGCAGAAGAACGCGTTTACCAATTGTTAGAGCAAGTGTCTGGCCGAGCCGGGCGACGCCACACACAAGGGCAAATTTTAGTACAAAGTTTTCAGACAGACTTACCTTTATTTGAATTTCTGCAACGACACAATACAAAAGGCTTTATGCAACAAAAATATGAAGAGCACGTGCAACTCAAATTACCGCCACTCAGCCAAGTATCTAAAATAATCATTGTGGATCACAATAAAGCGAATGCCTTTGCGATGTGTAAATCACTGTATATGGCCTTAGAAAAAAATCTTGAAGAATTAGCCTTAGATAAAGTTATTGAAGCCACTTGGGCCCCAGCATTTTTTCCCAAATTACATAATAAATATTCGTTCTACGTATTTTTAAAAAGCGAAGACCAAGCAGTATTAGCAAACTTTATGCAAAATTACGATTGGCCAAAGGAGGTTAAAATTGATGTGAGTCCGGTGAGCTTGATTTAAAAAAGACCCACTAACTTGTAGGTCTTTTTTATAAGATTTTAAGTTTAGTATCCCGCAGAGCGGGATAAACTCCACCAACCACTCGCAAGCTCGTGAGGTGTCATTTACATCATACCACCCATGCCGCCCATTCCTCCCATGCCACCTGGCATAGCGGGTGCATCACCGCCTTCTTTAGGTATTTCGGTAATAGCGACTTCAGTTGTTAAGAATGTTCCAGCAATCGAGGCTGCATTTTGTAACGCACTTCGCGTTACCTTTTTAGGATCAATAATTCCTGCTTTCACTAAATCTTTTACTTCGCCTTCAGCCGCATCAAAACCATCAGGTTGATTCTTTGAGGCTAAAATATCGTTTACAACGACTGAACCTTCGTAGCCAGCATTTTCAGCGATTTGTCTAACGGGCGCCTCAAGCGCTTTAGCCACAATCTCAATACCAACTTGCTCTTCTGCATTTCGACCTCGGTACTCTTTTAATATTTGTGCCGCTCGTAATAGAGCTGTTCCGCCTCCCGCTACAATGCCTTCAGCTGAAGCCGCTTTAGTTGCCAGTACGGCGTCCTCAATACGGTGTTTTTTCTCTTTGAGTTCTACTTCTGTCGCAGCACCTACTTTAATAACCGCCACTCCGCCGCCAAGTTTGGCTCTGCGTTCGGCTAATTTTTCTGTATCGTAATCCGAATTTGATCGATCCATTTCGCGCTCGATTTCTTTAATACGAGTATTAATAATTTCTTTGTCTCCTGCACCATCAACAATGGTACAAGTTTCCTTTGTCGCAATAACTTTTTTAGCTTTTCCTAAATCAGCAATAGTTGCATGCTCTAGGTTAAGACCAATTTCTTCTGCAATGACTTTTCCGCCTGTTAAAACGGCTAAATCAGCGAGCATGGCTTTACGTCGATCACCAAACCCAGGGGCTTTGACGGCGAGCACTTTGAAAGTACCACGCATATTATTCACAATTAGGGTCGCTAAGGCTTCAGACTCAACGTCTTCAGCTATAATTACTAAATTTTTATTACCGGATTCCACCACACCTTCTAGCAGGGGTAAAATGTCTTTAATATTGCTGATTTTTTTATCGGTGAGTAAAATCATTGGATTCTCTAGTTCCGCTTCCATTGTTTCCGGATTTGTTACCATGTAAGGAGAAAGGTAACCATTCTCAAATTGCATTCCTTCAACCACTTCTTTTTCAAGGCCCATAGTGTTTCCGTCTTCAACGGTTACTACTCCATCAGCACCAACTTGTTCAAACACTTCGGCAATAATTTTTCCTACCTCCGCATTTTGGGCTGAAATAGTAGCCACTTGTTCAATTTTTTCAGCTGAGTTAATTGGTTCGGCCATACCCTTAAGTTCGGCTACTACCACCTGAACAGCACCATCAATGCCACGCTGAATAGCGATTGGATTAGCCCCCGCTGTTACATTTTTTAAACCTTCTTGAATAATAGCATCCGCTAGGACGGTGGCAGTAGTGGTTCCATCTCCTGCTAAATCATTGGTTTTAGTGGCTACTTCTTTGGCTAAAGTTGCGCCCATGTTTTCGTACCTATCTTCAAACTCAATTTCTTTAGCGATGGTGACACCATCATTGGTAACCACTGGAGAACCATATGATTTCTCTAGAATAACGTTTCGACCTTTTGGCCCCATCGTTACTCGAACTGTGTCTGCTAATTTTTTTACACCTGAAGCTACCTGTGCTCGGGCTTCGTTTCCGTATTTAATGTCTTTGGCCATGATTTTTAATAATTAATTTTTAATGCTTAGTATGAGGTGAAAATTTCTAGTCCTTCTAATTTTATTTTTCTACCGCTAGTAATGAGTCAAAGCCCATAATATAAAGTTCTTCATTATCCACTTTAATTTCCGTTGGG